>JAKAEE010000010.1 GCA_021820065.1 Bacteroidota bacterium
TTTATTAAAACGCTCCGCTAATTTAATTAATAGGTCTGCGTTTATCAAACCTTGATTAAGAGAATTCATTTAACAAGATTTGAATCCAACAAATTGAAATCAAAATGAAAATTGAGAACAGAATAACAAACCTCCTCCAAATTAAGTACCCGATAATCCAAGCTGGTATGGTATGGGCAAGCGGATGGAAACTTGCGTCAGCAGTATCGAATAACGGCGGACTGGGATTAATCGGTTCCGGTTCGATGAAACCCGACATGTTACGCGAGCACATAAAAAAATGTAACGCCGCAACGGAAAAACCGTTCGGAGTGAACATTCCTTTGCTTAGAGGTGATGCGCAAGATTTGATTAACACAGTGATTGAAGAGAACGTAACGATTGTTTTCACATCAGCGGGTCATCCCGGCAAATTTATTGATCAATTGAAAAAGAAAAATATTAAAGTCGTTCATGTTGTGCCGTCATTAAAATATGCACTCAAAGCAGAAAGTGTTGGCTGCGATGCAGTTGTTGGAGAAGGTGTTGAAGCAGGCGGACATAACGGCGCCGATGAGATAACTACTTTCTGTTTGATTCCCCAACTGGTTGACGCATTGAAAATCCCGGTCATTGCAGCCGGCGGAATTGCAGACGGACGCGGAATTCTTGCTGCTCTTTCACTCGGTGCCGAAGGTGTACAAATCGGAACACGTTTTGCCGTGACTGAAGAATCTTCCGCTCATCCCGTTTACAAACAAAAAGTGGTTGAAGCAAAAGATAACGACACAATTCTAGTCTTGAAAAAGATCGGAATGGCACGAATGATAAAAAATGAATTCACAAAAACTGTTTATCAGGCAGAAGCCAATGGTGCAGATAAACAAAAACTTTTGGAATTACTCGGAGAGAAACGAGAACGGTTAGGAATTTTTGAGGGAGATAAACAAAACGGAATGATGGAAGCCGGCCAAGGTGCGGGATTGATAAAAGAAATACTGCCGGTAAAAGTTCTAATGGAGAAACTGATAATAGAATTTGACGAAGCAGCAGCTAAAATCCAATCTTATAAATAGTTAAGGAGAGCAGATTTTTCATCGACTCTCCTCGACGTACAACTAACAACCATCAATACTCAATACCAAAAATGAAATTGCACCACTACTGAATTACTCTTCTGGTTGGGATCGCTCATGTTGATTCTGAACTGCGGTTTCACTTCAACAAAACTGTAAGGATAAAATTCAAACCCGAGAACTAAGTGAGAAAATGTGTCGTTGCTAATATCAATGTTCGGATCAAAACGATCGTAACGCACAACTGCTTCCAGCCCGATCATTAATTGATAAGCCGCTTCGAGCATCAGTGCACTTGATTTGGAATTCTGCAGAATGTAATCGTTAGCCAAATCGTATTCACCCATCAGTGTAAACCTGTCGTACCCAATTCCAGCAAAGGCGCCGTAAAGCTGTGAATCGTGAAAGCCCGACGCGCCTCTCATTTTTGTATCGGCGTACGAACCGCCGAAAAGCAATCTGATTTTTTCAATTGAAGGCGTGTACTCAAATCTTGTTGTCCATGTCGGATCAGTTGAAAATATTCCGTTCGATTTACTGCGGCCGACGCTTGCCGTAAGCAACGCATTTTTTGATAAGTTGGCTCCAAGTTCAATACCGGTAACCGTGAAGAATGGATTAAAAATTAATCCTTGAATCGCCCCTGTTGAAAACAGCAGACCGTAATCTCCTCCGCGCGTATATGCAGTATGGTCGTCCAGATGGATTCCGAAATCCGGTATGAACGAACCAACCTTAATATAGCTGTCGTTCGGAAGAATTTTTGCCGTTGCGTACCATTCCCAAATTATGTTAACAAAATCATAACGAGCCAGCACGTTTATTTTCGGCGCTACATCTGCACCCAGGTAAAGCGAGCCGGTCATATCCTGGAAGTCGGTTCGCTTTTTCTCCTGTGAATACAAAAATTGAGAGCGGTAGTCGAAACCGAATGAAATATTATCGGAAAGTTTTGGCGTTAAAGGAAAATCTTTGTCGCGTGGGGAAATCATGCTTAAAACATTTTTGCCGAATTCAAAACCGTCTTCGGTTCTCATCATTCCACCGGTTGGATTTACGTGACATGAACTGCACCTATCTTTATACCGAAGCGAAAACCGCGGCAGTGAAAATATTTGTGCGGAAGAGATAAAAAGTATTGCAAGAAAAAAAACGATTTTAGAAGATTTCATAATTCCCTCAGCAAGATTAATGATTGAGCAAAAGTTTTGCCCGTATTGCTCTACTTCAACAGAACCATTCTCATAGTCCGGGTGAAAGTTCCGGCTGTTAATTTATAAAGATAAACTCCGGACGCGACGTTATTATTCGCATCGTCAGTACCGTCCCAAACAAAGTTATGTTTCCCTGGAGACAGTTCATCGCTGACAAGAGTTTTCACAACCTGTCCGAGCGAATTAAAAATTGTTAGAGATACATTCCCGCTTTGAGGAATTTCAAAAGAAATGTTCGTTGACGGATTGAAAGGATTGGGATAATTGTTATACAATCTAAACGCTGCCGGCATCAAAGAATTATTATCTGCTACTTCAGTGGGAACGCTGTTCGGGTCGCCGGGATTTGTAACCAAATTAACATCTCCGGGATTTTGTTGTCCTGCTTTCCATGTTCCGTTAGGATCGCCAAGTTCTTGTCCGTTCGTAACACCGTCTCCATCGGAATCTATTTGTGCAAGCGCAGGACTCCAAAACTCCTGTGTACTTCCGGGCGCTACAAGTTGCTCAACTGCCTGACCGAATTTGTTCCTCGGTCCGCCGCCAGCAGGATCAATATGACAATTCGAACATGAAAATTTTTGACCATTAGGAATTTGACCGGGTCTCCACGAACGACTGTACATGAAAGTGAAAGAGCTTAAGAAGAAAAGTGCGAACAAAATTGTATTTAACTTTTTCATAACGCCTTTCTAATTATTTTTGAAATTGAACCGACTTGTATGAAAAGTAGTTTATAATTGGAGATTGGAAGATTTTCGATTTGAGCATCATTTAACAGTTTCAAATCAATTGGCTTTCTCTTGTTATTATATTTAATTTTATAAATATATAAAGGAACTAGTATGACTTATTATTCCACTATTTTGACATTACACATTGTTTCTGCAGGAATATGGCTTGTTGGTCTATTTTCCGATCCGATTCTTCGCGGATTCATAGTTAAGAATAGAAACAAAATTGGCGAAAAAAAGTTCATTCACTTGTACCTAACCCTAGTCAATTTTTTTGGTATGATCGGATCAATCGGGATTTTGATAACAGGAATAACAATGGTTTCGTTGAGTTCCGATTACGGATTCTTCCAGATGAGCGGAAATCACTGGCTTACCGCCAAGCAGATTTTGATGGTGGCTATCTTGGTATTGATCGGCGTGTTTCTTATTCCGACGGCAAAAAAAATCCGTGCTGCGATGGGAGAAGATCTTGAAAGTAATTCTCCAATAAGCAACGAAGGTTATACAAATCTTAATAAACTGTTCAAGATCACAACAGCTATAAATGTGATGGTCGCTATCAATTTCCTTTTTGCCATTACGCACAGGTATTTCTTTAGTTAAATCTGCATTCAATGAAAAAAATTTTGGTTCTAGGTTCGACCGGTTCGATAGGATTAAACACGCTGGAAATTGCTCGGTCATTTCAGAATAAATTCAAAATTGTCGGGCTCACTTCCAACAATAACATTTCATTGCTTGAAAAACAGATCGAAGAATTTCATCCTGAAGCTGTAGTAGTTGTTAATAAAGAAAAAGCCGCCGAACTGAAAACCAAAGTCGCCGGAAAATGCGCCGTGTTAAGCGGCGAAGAAGGTTTACTCGAAATTACTCGCCGCGGCAATTACGATATTTTAGTTTCGGCGCTTGTTGGTTTTGCCGGACTTGCACCCACCATTGAAGCGATTAAACAAAAGAAACGAATCGCCTTAGCTAATAAGGAAACTCTCGTTACCGCCGGCGAAATTATTATTGGACTTTGCAAAGAGTATGGCGCCGAATTAATTCCCGTAGATTCCGAACATAGTGCAATTTTTCAAAGTTTGATCGGCGAGAAGAAAGAAACCATTAACAAACTAATTTTAACCGCGTCGGGCGGACCCTTTCTCAACAAGGACAAAACCGAACTTGAGCATGTAACAATTGCCGAGGCACTGAAACATCCCAATTGGAAAATGGGAAATAAGATCACCATTGATTCTGCAACTATGATGAACAAAGGTTTGGAAATTATAGAAGCGTTCTGGCTGTTCGGACTTCCGAAAGAAAAAATTGAAGTTGTAATTCATCCGCAGTCAATTATTCATTCGATGGTTGAGTTCATCGATGGCTCCATCAAAGCGCAGATGAGTTCTCCGGATATGAAACTTCCAATTTTATACGCACTTACATTTCCCGAAAGATACAATTTCAGCTCTGTTAAGACGGATTTCGCGCGGATAAATAAATTAACGTTTTTTGAACCGGATTTTGATAAATTTACGTGCCTTAAAATGGCATATCATGCAATTGAAGAGGGCGGCACCGCACCGTGTATTCTAAATGCTGCAAATGAGGTTGCGGTCGAAAAATTTCTTTCGGGCAAAATCAGATTCACTCAGATCCCGGAATTGATCACAGACGCTCTCGAAAAGATTGTCTGCCATAAAAAGGCGGACATGCCTGCCGGAGAGGCGGGTTTGGATTTAATATTCGAGTCGGATTTCAAAACAAGAGAGTACCTCACAAAAAAGCATAGTTAAGGATTCTGATGGACTATATCATTTATTTTATTATCACTATCGGCATTTTAGTTTTCGTTCATGAGTTCGGACATTTTGCTGCCGCTAAGATTTCGAAAATGCGCGTCGATATTTTTGCAATCGGATTCGGTAAAAGATTGTTCGGTTGGAATAAATTAACGGGATTCACATTCGGAGACTTACCTAAAGATTTTGACGGACAAGGTAACACAGACTACCGCCTGTCACTCCTTCCCCTCGGCGGCTATGTTAAGATTGCAGGCATGGTAGATGAAAGCTTCGATACTCAGTTTGCCAACAGCGAACCAAAGCCGTACGAGTTTCGGGCAAAGAAAACCCTCCCAAAACTTTTTGTTATCACCGCCGGCGTGATGATGAATCTTACCCTCACCATTTTGATTTTCTGGGGAATCAATTTCTTCAAAGGGAAAGACATACCTCAAACGACAACAATTGCAGAAGTCGATAACGGCAGTCCGGCACAGCAAGTCGGTTTTCAATCTTACGACAAAATATTAAGCGTCAACGGTACAGAAGTAAAAGATTGGGAAGACATTATCAATAATCTCTTAATCAACAACCAATCTGCAGATGCCATAGTTAAAATTGATAGAAGCGGATCAGCAATTTCGCTCGATTTGCCGCGCAAGTTCATCACTGCAAATTCTCAAAAAGGATTCTTTTTATTTCCAGCGCCCGCGCAGCCATTCGTTATGGATGTAATGAAAAATTCTCCCGCCGAAGATGCGGGAATAAAATCCGGTGATGTTATTGTTTCGATTAACGGAATTGCAATTCAAAAGCAAGGGCAGATTAACGAAATTATTTCCGCGAATAAAGAAAAGAAATTTCCTATCGTTTTGTTGAGAGACAAAGATACAATCCATACTGCGGTTAAAACTGGCGTGGATGGGAAGATCGGGATTTCCCATGCTATGGTTTATTCCGGCGGAATTGAATACCGCACTTATAGTTTCTTCGGTTCGGTTACACATGCATTCACAGACGCTTGGAAATTTACAGCGCTGACATTCAGCATGTTGAAAAATGTCATCACCGGTAAAATTGCTTTCAATCAAGCATTCGGCGGACCGGTTAAGATTGCTCAATACGCTGTTAAGTCCGCTGATACGGGTCCATCTTCATTCCTCCTCTTCCTTGCTATGCTCAGCTTAAGTTTGGCTATAATTAATATTCTTCCCTTCCCCGTTTTGGATGGCGGACATTTTGTGATAATTCTTATCGAAGGACTTTTTAAGCGCGAACTTCCAATCAAAGTTAAGATCGCAATTCAAAACACAGGCTTCGTAATCCTTCTTTTGTTGATGGCATTCATAATCTACAGTGATATTATTAGCCTGTGAACTATCTCATAAGCTTTCAAAAGCTCTTCTTTTCGAAGAGCTTTTTTTATCCCACTGAAATGAAAATTACTATGAATAAACTCATTCTGTTTTTGATTCTTCCGTTTGTATTGTTTGAACCAATTTCTGCACAGCAAGACTCATTGCATGAAATGAACGAAGTGGTTGTATCCGCTGCCCGAGTGCCGCTCACATTCTCCGATCTCGCAAGAACCGTGATTGTGCTTGATGAAAAGACAATCCAAACTTTGCCTACGGATAACATTCAGGATTTATTGAAGTACTTTGGCGGTGTCGATTTAAAACTTCGCGGCGTTGAAGGAGTACAAGGCGACGTTTCAATCCGCGGCGGAACATCCGATCAAACGCTTATTCTTATCAACGGGATTAAATTGAACGATCCGCAAACTTCGCATCATAATTTGAATTTGCCGATTTCGCTCGAGAACGTTGAACGTATTGAAGTTCTTAAAGGGCAGGGTTCAAGAATTTATGGACCGAATGCATTCAGCGGCGTGATAAATATTATTACGAAAAAAGAGCACACACCTAACCTCTCAATTTCAGCACTGGCAGGTGAGCACAATCTCTTTGAAACAAATTTTTCCGCAGCCTACCCGGTGGGAATAACTGCAAATACAATTACGTTCTCAAAAAAGAAATCCGACGGTTACACATTCAACACGGACTTTGATATTACCAGTTTCCTTATTCAACAAAATTTTGGATTCGTGAGAAAGAATATTAATCTAATGTTCGGTTATGACGACAAAAAGTTCGGCGCCAATAGTTTCTACAGTAATCTTTTTCCAAATCAGTGGGAACACACAACCACGAAACTTTTAGCTGGTACAGCGGACATTCAAGCTGGTGCATTTGTTTTGTCTCCAAAACTTTATTGGAGAAGAAATGATGATGATTTCTTTCTCGATCATAATCGCCCGGATTGGAACCGGAATATTCATCAGACAAATTCTTACGGCGGTGAAATTCAGTCCTCGGTTAAATCATCAATCGGCACAACAACGTTTGGTGGAGAATTTGCCGAAGACGAAATTGCAAGCACAAACATTGGAGATCATACGCGTACCAAAGGGGGCTTTTTTGCCGAGCAAGTGATTGAGCCACTCAAAAATTTTTCTTCTTCGTTTGGAATATTTGCTTACAACTATTCCGGCATCGGCTGGAAGTTTTGGCCAAGCATAGATGCAGCTTATCATTTCAGCGAGCATGCAAAAATTTACGGGTCAATCGGCAAGGCATTCCGCATGCCCACGTTTACCGATTTGTATTATTTGAGCCCGGCAAACATTGGCAATCAAAACCTCACTTACGAAGAAACCACAAACTATGAGCTTGGTTTTTCTTTCATGGAAAGTTTCTTTGAGGCAGGCACAAGTGTTTTCTTAAACGACGGACACAACTTAATTGATTGGGTTCGCAATTCAAGTTTTGCGCCATGGATCGTTCAAAACGTAACCAACGTTAAAACATACGGTGCTGAACTAAACACAACGGTCGATCTTCGTAAACTATTAGAGAATCCGATACTCAGAACAGTTGGCGTGAGTTATACTTATCTAACGGCTAACCGGCAAACCGGAAATTATCAATCAAAGTATTTGCTTGATCACCTAAAACATCAACTCATTATTAACCTAACTGACATATTACCGTTGGGAATTTTACAGAGCTGGTCTTTTCGATACGAGGACAGACAGAATTTTCAATCACATTTCATTTTAGATACGCAAATCATAAAACACTTTGGTGATTTCGAGTTGCTGCTTCGTGCGAACAATCTTTTCAACAAAACTTATTCGGATTTCCCCGGTGTTCCGTTGCCGGGAAGATGGGTAAGTGTTGGTCTGAAATATTCTTATCTGTAAATCTTATACGTAGGGAATGGTCTGAGACCATTCCCCTGTCTCACATTTAATTTGCTTCCTTTTTCAGATCATCAACATACTTTTTAATCTCTTCTAACGAATCACCGATATATTTATAAACCCTAGAACCTTTTCTTCCAAAGAAACCATAACCCGATTTATCATTTTTAGTGAATTTATAAATTATACATTCATCGCCAAATGAAATATCATTTTCGACTTTTACAGCTTTAATGCTGGGTCCACTTCCAATTTTCTTTCTGGCCTCAGGATTATCAGAAAAATATGTTATCGCTTGCATTTCCTTTTTAGCTTCATCAATAGTCTTAAAATCTTCAAAACTCCCTTTTGGTTCCTTACCACTAAGAGAAAATCGATACGGAAGCACGACCCATACAGCAATCTTCTCCCCCTTATTAACAGCTGGTGTGAACTTAGATTTCATGGCAGCATCGACAGCTGATTGATTAAAAATTTCAGCATCGCTTCTAATCACAATTGCTTTTTTAGGATTTCCCTCTTTATCAACTAACACTTTCACATAAACTTTTCCTTCAATTCCTTTTTCCTTGGCTTCTTTGGGATAAACAGGAGTAGAACCTTCAACCATCTCTGGTAATTTTTCCACTTTAACAAACTCATTGATTCCTGGCTCCCCTTTTTCTCCAGACTCAACTTTCTTGGAGACATCTTCATCTTCTCTTTCAACTCCAAGCTTAAATGCAACCGGAAGAATCACCCACACTTTAACAGGTTTATCGTTCATTGTCGCCGGAGTAAACTTTGCTTTTTTTGCAGCATTCAACGCCGATTCATCAAGCATATCTTTTACACCTTGTTCCACTTTGGCTTTTTCTACGTTCCCCTTTTTATCGATCAATAATTTCAAATAAACTGTTCCCTGAATCCCGGCAAGTTTGGCCAGTTGCGGATATTCCGGTTTAAGCGGGGATACTAACGCAGGCAATTTATCAACTTCAATGAATCCTGATTCATCGGCTTTTTGCAGTTTTGCTTTATCTTGCGCAAACATGGCTGCAAAAGAAATAAGCAGCGCGAATAAAATTAATTTCGTTTTCATTTTTAACCTCACATATTTGGTCTAACTACAATTTGTTTTGTTCTTACATACCCGCCGGTAACTTCAACTTGCGGCATGGCGTTCATTATCAGCTCTAATCTGTCGTTCTGCTTTTTAACCTCGCGCGTTAAGTCAAACAGCTGAACTTTGTACTCTTCCGATTGCGAATAGAAAAACACAGTTAAAATCAGAAGGATGATTGTTACAGAATAAGTAATTGCAGAAAAAACTTTTTTATTTATGAAAAGCACTTTCTGTGTTTCATTCAATTTACCCACGGAGTGAAGAATTTTTTCGTCAAGCGTGTTGGGAAATACTTCTATTGTCTTTTCAATTCCATTTTTAAGTGCGTTCAGTTTCTTAAAGTATTCACGCGCTTCCGAATCTTGAGAAAGCATCGAGAACAAAACCGGCTCTTTGCCTTTTTCAAGTTCATCATCGAAGTAAAGATTTATCATGGTTTTCAAATCTTCGGTGCTCATAACTGCCTCTCGTTCATAATTACTTTAGAAAGTTTATCAATAAGTTTTTGTCGCGTTTTATATAAACGGCTTTTAACAAGTTCCTCGTCAATGTTCATTACATTGGCAATCTCTTTATATGAAAGCCCGCCGTATTCTTTTAGAAGGAAAATTTCGCTTTGTTCAGGCGCCATTGTTTCCAGTTCTTTTGTTATCATTTCTTTCAGTTCAACATTTTCATATTCGTCGCTTAAACTTTTATTGTCCTTAATCTCCATCTCATCTGCATCGGCAACTCCGAATTGATCGACATGCGTTTTCTTGTTTCTAAAAAAAGTAAAAATTGCATTCCTGGTTGTTGTGAACAGCCAGACTTCAACACGTTCGCGGTTCTTTATCCGGTACATGTTTTCAAAGAATTTCAAAAAAACATTTTGAATGATATCCTCACATACCATCCGGTCACTAATCATTTTGCGCGCGTAGTTATACAGTTTTCCTTTGTTCTGATTATAAATCAGAGTAAACTCAACGATGTTCTTGGACGAATCGCTCAAAAAGTATTTTCCCTTTTACTTAAAGATGCTTAAACGCGCCGAATGTTGCTTGAACAAAAAATTATACGAAAAATTATTTAATGGATGAGAGAACTGAATTCTGGATTTTATATAGCTCGGGAAGGTTATTCGTTTTCAGCGGGACGGCAGAAACTTCGTAGAATTTTGAACCGTACTCGAATACGACCACACGAACGCCCCTCCCGGCATTGTCCGTGTACTTATATTCCGCAAATTGTTTCTGGTTGAGCTCAAAATGTTTCTCATCAGAAAAACCTTTTAACGCTTTTCCGTATTTGGCAAGCTTAAAATCCTTGCTCGCCTGAACTGCCGACGACAGTTTGTCTTTGCCCAGTTCACTCAATGACTTTGAATCTATATTCAGCGGCACAAAATTCAATGTTTCCGAATAATCATCTTTGATCAGCCACAAATCGATGCAGTTGCATTCGTTGTCCGTTGCGGTAAACCAGCCATGAGGAATCTTAACCGAGAGTTGAGATGTTTGGGCTTTTGCAGTTTCATTTGTGAGCGGATAGTTCGAATCATTCGTTGTCGATATCGAAGAAGAACAACGAACGAAAAGAAGAGAAGACAGAAAAATAAAATAGAACGCAGATGAACACGGACCCGCCTCCCTGCTTCGACACGATAAAATATGTCGAAGCAAGGCAATCCGGCTGGGCAGGTTAAACGAATTCACACAGATGTAATCCGCGACAATCCGTTTAATCAGCGCAATCCGCGTTCTATTCATCATTTAGATTTTTCCAACAAGATCAACGCCGGGTTTCAATGTCTCGGCGCCTGGTTCCCAGCTTGCCGGACAAACTTGTTCCGGATGTTTTCTAACGTAAGCAGCGGCTCTTAATCTTCTCAAAATTTCTTTCGAGCTTCTGCCGATGCTGTTATCATGAATGTCAATGGTTTTCAAAATTCCATCGGGATCAATGATAAATGTTCCGCGCAATGAAAGTCCGTCTGCTTCGATATACGTGCCGAACTCTTTGCAGATTTTTCCAGTCGGATCCGCGCCCATCGGATATTTTATTTTACCGATTGCTTTTGATGAATCATGCCAAGCAAAATGCGCAAACACGGTGTCGGTACTGAAACTGATAACCTCAGCGCCTTCTTTTTTGAACTCATCATAATGATGCGCAGCTTCTTCTAATTCTGTCGGGCAGACAAAAGTAAAATCTGCCGGATAAAATAAAAGCACAATCCACTTTCCTTTGAGTTCAGAAAGGCTCATCGTTTTGAATTCGTTGTTGTGATAAACTTCGAACTTCATGTCGGGTACTTGCTCACCGATCTTTACCATATATATGTCTCCTTATTTTTATAATGAAAGAATTTCCTATTTCAAAAATACAAAAGATTTGTGCGGTTTAAAACGCAGAGACGACCCGATGGGCCGCCTCATAAACATTGAAGAGATGCTTGGGCTGCCAAATACAAGAACTAATTAAAGCTGATCCCTCAAAAACTTCGGTTCTTCTAATGTGAGTATTAGCGAGATTCTATGCGTATCCGGCAGACGTTCGATTTCGGATTGGCTGAAGCGCGCAAACGAATAATCGATTTGAAGTTTCGGTAAAAATACTCCGGCGCCAACTGTAAATTGTTTTACGTCGTTGTATCCGGCGCGTACTGCAAAAATATTTTTGAAGTTATATTCGAATCCGCCGTGCAGATCAAAACTAACCGGACCTAGATGAAAAGTTGAAGCCGTTTGGCGATTTTCAAACCGAAGATCAAAATCAACTGCCGGCATAATCGTCCCGCCCAAGAATTTTATAGAGTATGCTGCGCCGACTTTTGCTGTCGGAGTTATCAATTCATTTCTACCGGTACTCCAAGCAACTATTGTTGTAGTGACATCTTGAACATTTGCGCCGAGGAATAAATTTTCAATCGGGTTATAAAACGCGCCGACATCAAAACCAATTCCCATGGCGCTGTACTCGGCAATATTCCGTTTGATCAATTTAACATTTGCGCCCCAATAGAAATTATCCGAATGTCTTTTTGCAAATGAAAAATAGAGCGACCAATCAGCATTACTGAATTCGCTAATCATAGAATAATTCAATCGCGTAAATTTCTGGTAATCAGATGGCGGAAGAGGGTTTCCGTTTGCATCTAAACCAGCTAAACGGGTATCAGGAATACCGTCAACGCTTACTCGAATGAGACTGACTCCAAAACTCATATCTTTGCCATAAGGAATGGCAACCGCGCCGTAATTGTAATTTACTAAACTTCCGAAATGCTCTTCGTGCATCAATGCAACTTGAGGATAATTAATCCGCGCCAGACCCGCGGGATTCCAGTAACCGGCAGTTACATCATTAACAATTGCAACTTGAGCGCTTCCCATGGCAAGTGCGCGTCCGCCAACTCCAATGGCTAAAAACTCGCCGGCATATTTTCCGATCACGGTTTGGGAGTAAAGAGATGTAATTGAAATGAAGAGAAAGGAAAGAACAAGCGTTACTTTTTTCATAAATGATTTTCCCGAAAAATGGTTATCGTAACAATAACTATAGCCTCTCTCCTTTGGTTACCACAATTATAATTTATCTTAACCTACTTCGCAACGTAATTTTATTACCATAACTCATTCCCGCATAAAGCGGAACCGAATGGATTAATTATTTCTTCTCAGTTTGTTTTGCTACCGCATTAATTGCAGCGTTGATTGCATCCTGGTCACCGA
Source organism: Bacteroidota bacterium (assembly GCA_021820065.1). Taxonomy (GTDB): domain Bacteria; phylum Bacteroidota; class Ignavibacteria; order Ignavibacteriales; family Melioribacteraceae; genus Fen-1258. Next base: position 12,862 of record JAKAEE010000010.1, read on the forward strand.
GATAATAATGCTTAATCGGTTTCAAATCTTTATCGAGTTCATATACCAAAGGAACGCCGGTAGGAATATTCAGCTCAACGATTTCGGCTTCGGAAACGTTATCGAGATATTTTACGAGCGCGCGCAGACTGTTACCGTGCGCTGCGATGATAACACGTTTACCGCTCTTAATTGTCGGTGCAATCGTTTCATGCCAGTACGGAAGAAATCTATCAACTGTCAGCTTTAAACTTTCGGTAAGAGGAACATCTTTCTTATCCATGTCGGCGTAACGGCGGTCTCTGCCGGGATACCTTTCATCGTTTTCATCGAGAGCCGGCGGCGGAACATCGTAACTTCTTCTCCACAATTTTACTTTTTCGTTTCCGTATTTCTCAGCCGTCTCGGCTTTGTTCAACCCTTGAAGCGCGCCGTACATTCTTTCGTTGAGTCTCCACGACTTTACAACCGGTATCCACCATAAATCCAATTCTTCCAATGCCATATTCAATGTTCTGACCGCCCTTTTTAGTACCGACGTGAATGCGATATCAAAAGTGTAACCTTCCGCTTTAAGAACTTTTCCGGCTTGTTTTGCTTCTTCCAAACCCTTCTCGGAAAGATCCACATCTGTCCATCCGGTAAAAAGATTTAATTTATTCCATTCGCTTTCGCCGTGGCGCAATAAAACTACTTTGTACATGTTAATTCCTTGTTTCTTAAATATGCTTGACAAATATAAAACTAATTTCTCGACATTTCGAGAGTCAATGATGTATGATCAATAATACCATGAAAATAATTCGGTCGATTTCTTAAATTTAGTTATGAACGAAACCAATCTCCTAAAAGAACGTGAATCTTTGCCTCGAAGAAAGAATATCCGTTTGAAAGGATATGATTACTCAAACGCGAACTGGTATTTCGTCACTATTTGCGCTCACAGTAAGAAAAAGTTATTTGGAAATGTTATCAAAACAAAAGTGCGTCTAAATACCATTGGCAAAATTATTGATGAGACATGGAAAGAAATTCCACTGCATTATCAAAACGCTGAACTAGATTATTACGTAATAATGCCTAATCATTTCCATGGTATTCTAATACTGAATGAATTAAAACATCGTACGGGCGAGGCATGCCTCGCCCCAACTTTGGGAAACATTATAGGATCGTTTAAGTCCGCGTCCTCCAAGAGAATTCATAAAGCACACGTTGAATCGCTCTCAATAATTTGGCAACGAAATTATTACGAGCATATAATTCGGAACGAAAAAGATCTGTACAATATCAGAAAATACATAGAGCTGAATCCTCTGAAATGGGAATTGGATGAAAACTACGTTCCTTAGTCCAAAATTAGAAAGGAATCTCAACCGCAGCAGTCTCTGTTTCATTTGAATTCGGCTTACCATATCTTTGCGTAAAGAAGGATAGACAATGGACGGTTTAATCTACAATTATTTTTCCGATGACGAATTTCTGCGTGTATCGAACAAAATTAAAAATGCAGAGAAAACAACTTCCGGAGAAATCCGTGTAGCGATTAAAGAGCACCGGCATTTTTTAGACCGCAAGAAAAATATCCGTCAGCTTGCGGAAAAAGAATTTCACAAACTCAACATGCACAACACACGTGATAAAACCGGCATTCTGCTTTTTTTGCTTCTTAGGGACCGGCAATTCTACATCCTCGCCGATCAAGGGATTCATGAAAAAGTGGGCAACGAAACATGGGATAAATTGCGCGATGAGATTCAGCAGAAATTTCAGAACGGAAATTTTTGCGACGGGATTATATGGGGTGTTGAACGAGTCGGCAAAATTCTTACTAAACACTTCCCGGTTAAGCCCGACGACACCAACGAACTTTCCAACGAAATTGTCATTGAATAATTCGAAACTATTTTCGAATTTTCTTTTGTCCTTGTCTGTTTAGTGATTCATGAAAATCAATAGAAAAAGTTTTATAAAGAAAAGTTCGTTTGCATTTCTTGGCGCAGTTTTCTCTCCTCTTTTTTTCAAGAACATCACGCAAGCCGAACCTTCAATCAAACTGAATTACAAACCGGAACCGGATATACATTCGAGATCATGATCTCCGGATTGCTTCAGCATAATGCATATCACGACGGACAGATTTTTTTGCTAAAGAAATAGCCGGTGCAGTAAACAGACAATTTCCTTCCTCTACCTATTTGGCGGCTATTCAATTATATTAATCGCACAAAAAAGATTCTTTTTGCTGCGTTGCCGGGTTCAGCAATTATTTTGTCGATCTCGAAATAAATTTGCAAAACGAAATCATTAAAAGAACTGAACACACAGGCGCGTAATTAAAACCGCGTTGTCATTCCGGCGAAAGCTGGAATGACAACCAAAGTGAAAGGATAAATTCATGTTCGACAAAAAAATCTACATCGACCGCAGAAGAGAATTAAAAAAACAAATCGGCAGCGGATTAATTTTATTTCTCGGAAACAGTGAAGCACCGATGAACTACGGTGATAACGGTTACCGCTTTAGACAAGACAGCACTTTTCTTTATTACTTCGGGCTGGATTTCTCGGACTTTGCCGCGTTGATCGACGTTGATGAGGACAAAGAAATTATTTTCGGAAATGATTTTTCTCTCGACGACACCGTTTGGACGGGCCCGCAGCCAACGGTTAAGAAGCGTGCCGCAAAAAGCGGTATCCAATCGACGGCAAACTTAGATGAACTATTCACGATGTGCGGCAATGCTGTTAAACAAGGGAGAAAAATTCATTTCATTCCTCAGTACCGCCATGATAATATTTTGATGATTCATAAACTTCTCGGTCTCGCGCCTAAACGTGTTAATGAGTACGCATCAACTAAATTGATAAAAGCCGTTGCAGAGCAGCGCTATATTAAATCGAAAGAAGAACTCGACGAAATTGAAAAAGCAATTGAAATTTCTTACGCAATGCAAACCACCGCAATGCGTTTTGCAAAACCGGGGATGTATGAACGTGAAGTTGCCGGATTTATCGAAGGACTTGCTCTTTCGCTCGGCAATGGACTTGCTTTCCCAACAATTTTTTCGCGTCACGGCGAAACGCTTCATAATCATTATCACGGCAACAGATTGAAAGACGGAGATCTTGTTGTGAATGATTCCGGCGCCGAAACGGTTATGCACTACGCGGGCGATATTACACGCACTTTTCCCGTAAGCGGAAAATTTACTCCTCAGCAAAAAGAAATTTATGAGCTCGTTCTTATTTCTCAACTCACAGCTATTTCGGAAATTAAACCGGGAAAAAATTTCAAAGATGTTCATCTCAAAACCGCAACAGTGATTACCGAAGGTTTGAAATCTTTCGGCTTCATGAAAGGTAATATTAAAACAGCCGTTGAAGCCGGCGCACATGCGTTGTTCTTTCCGCACGGATTGGGACATTTGATGGGACTCGATGTACACGATATGGAAAACTTCGGCGAAAATAATTTTGGTTACGATGAAAGAACAAAACGCAGTACACAGTTCGGATTGAAATATTTACGATTTGCCCGCCCGCTCGTTCCGGGAATTGTCCTAACCGTGGAACCTGGAATTTATTTTATCCCGCAGCTAATTGATAAATGGCTGGGCGAGAAAAAATTCACCGAGTTCATCAACTACAAAAGAGTAAATCAGTACAGAAGTTTCGGCGGAATTAGAATTGAAGATGATATTGTAGTAACGAAAAACGGCTGCCGTGTTCTCGGCAAGCCGATTCCAAAAGCAGTTGAAGATGTTGAAGCAGTTGCATCAGATAAAATTTAACATGCATGACATTCACATCACACTTTCATAAGATAGCCGGATGGGTTCCGCCGGATGACTGGCTGGAAATTGAAACCATCGATGCCCATACGGCCGGTGAGCCGCTTCGCATCATTCTAAGCGGGCTGCCCGAAATAAAAGGCGGAACGATCTTAGAAAAACGCCGCTTTATGAAACAGCATTTCGATAATCTCCGCACTTCTCTTATGTTCGAGCCGCGCGGACACGCCGACATGTACGGATGCATTATTACACCTCCCGTTTCACGCGACGCAGACTTCGGTGTGATATTCATGCACAATGAAGGTTACAGCACAATGTGCGGACATGGAATTATTGCCGTAACAAAAGTTGTGCTCGAAACGGGAATGTTTGAATTGATAGAACCGGAGACCACTATTAAGATTAATTCCCCCGCCGGGTTAATTACTTCGCACGCAAAAGTTAAAGACGGCAAAATCGAATCTATTTATTTCGAAAATGTTCCGTCGTTCGTTTACGCGGTTGATCAAACTGTTGATGTGCCGAAACTTGGAAAGATAAATTTCGATATTGCATTCGGCGGAGCGTTTTATGCTTTCGTAAAAGCAAACCAGCTCGGATTCAAAATGCACGAGAGCGAATTCAGCGGGCTGATAGAAAAAGGTATGATGATTAAACGTGCGGTGATGAAAAACTTTCCTATCAAGCATCCTTTCGATGACGATTTAAGTTTTCTCTACGGAACAATTTTTTACGGTCACCCGTTAAGCAAGAACGCGGACAGCCGTAACGTTTGTATTTTCGCTGAAGGAGAAGTTGACCGGAGTCCAACTGGAACCGGTGTAAGCGCACGAATGGCTCTTCATTTTTCAAAAGGCGAGATAAAGATCAATCAACCAATGATTATTGAAAGCATCATTGGCAGCAAGTTCACAGGAAAAGTTTTGCGGACAACTAAATTCGGCAAATACGACGCGGTTATTCCTCAAGTTGAGGGAAACGCTTTCATTACAGGTAAAAATACTTTTTACATTAATCCAAATGACCCTCTCAAAAACGGATTTATTTTACGATAGGAGTTGTCGTGCTTCGATGAACTCAGCACGACCTAATGAGTCTCTAAATATATTTAAAGTCGGGCCGGGCATGTCGAGGGCCGACTAAATGAAGGGGGCAATTAATGAAGCAAATATGGATTTACATTCTTCGATGTTCCGACGGATCTTATTATACTGGTGTTACGAATAATTTGGAAAGAAGGTTTAGAGAACATCAAAGTGGAACACATATAGGATATACTTCCGCTAGGTTGCCTGTAAAATTGGTTTACTTTGAAGAATTCAACGATCCGCTAAGTGCAATTGCCCGCGAGAAACAAATTAAAGGATGGTCTCGCGCAAAGAAGGAAGCTCTTATGAAAGGCGACTTAGATTTATTGGTAGAATTGTCTAAAAACAAACTGAAGAAAAAGAGAGGACTTTGATATGTCGCGCTTCGACTAGTTCAGCACGCCATTTAGAAATATTTTAATTTAATAGTAATAATATCTATTAAGTCAGACCGAGCTTGTCGAGGTCTGACGATGTGGCAATGTTGCTTCAATACCGGAATATTTTTTTGAAAGGAAACTGAAGTGAGTCTATCCCGCAGCGTTCTTCTTTGGGCGTCCGAGAATTCATGGATGCGTTACCACGTCCCCAGATGGGGATTTGTAAAAAGTGCAGTAAAAAAATTTATGCCCGGAGAACGCGTTGAAGATTCTCTCCGGGCTGCCGATACGTTTCGCGGCTTATCGATCACAACCGTTTTCACTAGACTTGGCGAAAACATAACCGATCTTTCCGAAGGGCTTGCCGTACGCGATCATTATCTTGATCTGATCGATAAAATTTCGGCGAACAAACTCGATGTGGAGATATCTCTAAAACTTACCCAGCTTGGATTTGATCTTTCTTTCGACGAGACTTATAAACGATTCAAAACCATCACGCAGAAAGTAAAAGATAAACTCAACAATGTGATCTGGATTGACATGGAATCCAGCTCGTACACCGGGAAGACAATCGAATTCTACAAAAAGATTAAGAGTGAATTCGACAATGTCGGTTTATGTCTCCAAGCTTACATGATTAGAACGCAAAATGATCTTAATGAGCTGCTGAGAATAGATTCTCACATTCGTCTTGTGAAAGGCGCATATAAAGAGCCACACGGAATTGTTTTTGCAGAAAAGAAAAAAGTTGATCAAAATTATTTTGAACTCGCAAAGAAAATGCTGAGTGCATCAAAAGAAAAAAATATACGCACGGTTTTCGGTACGCACGACGAAAAATTAATCTTGCAAATTAGACAAGAAGCCGAACTGCTGGGTATCTCAAACGAGCAATTGGAATTTCATATGTTGTACGGAATCAAGCCGGAATTCCAGAAAGAACTCGTCAAACGAGGCAATAAGTTACGCGTGCTGATCAGCTACGGCGAATTTTGGTATCCGTGGTATATGAGACGACTTGCGGAGCGTCCGGCAAATGTTTGGTTTGTATTGAAAAATATGTTTTCATAGTAATAAAGGAATAGAAGGATTAAAATGAAATTACTTCATGGCATCATGCCTCCCATCGCAACACCATTTGTGAACGACGAAGTTGCATACGATAAGCTTGCACAAAACTTTTCAAGATGGAATAATACTGGTCTCAGCGGATTTGTGGTAATGGGTTCCAATGGTGAAAGTGTTTTCCTTACGCGCGAAGAAAAACTAAAACTTGTCGAAGCGGCAAAGAAAAATATCTCCGGCGATAAATTACTAATTGCCGGAACCGGGTCGGATTCAATTAAAGAAACGATTTCACTTTCCAACGATGCGGCTGATCTTGGTGCGGACTATGTTTTAATTCTTACTCCGTCGTTTTACAAATCTGAAATGAAGCTGGCAGCGCACATAAAATATTTTTCATCTGTTGCAGATAAAACCAAAGTGCCGGTTATAATCTACAATGTACCAAAATTTACCGGTGTTGATATCGAGCCTGAAACGGTAGCTAAACTCGCCGAGCACAAAAACATTGTTGGAATAAAAAACAGTTCTGAAAACATCCGTCAGACAACAGAAATAATCGATCAGACTCCGAAAGATTTTGTAACGATAGTTGGGACTGCCTCGGTTTTGTATTCGGGAATATCGGCGGGAGCTGTTGGTGGAATTCTCGCGCTTGCCAACATTGCGGCGGATGAGTGTGTTCAAATTCAAAAGTTTGTTGAAGCTGGAAAACATAATCAAGCGCTTGAACTTCAGAAAAGAATGCTGCCGGTTAACAAAGCAATAACCGCTAAGTACGGCGTTGCCGGATTGAAAGCCGCAATGGATATGCTCGGTTATTTCGGCGGTGAACCGCGCTCACCACTTTCGTCCTTAAACGATGCTGGGAAAGAAGAACTGAAACAAATTTTGGTAACCTCTGGATTAATGAATTAAGTGTAAATATGAAGAGAGCGCTTATACTAGGAGCCGGTTTTTCGAAAGCTGTTGCTGGTTTACCTGTAACAAAAGAAATGTTTTCTGTATTTGAAAAAGTTAGAAACGAGCAGAAATTATTAGGCAACAAGAATAGAGTTAAATGGCACAATGAAATTGATGTTTTTATCAACCGCTTATTGTATGAATTCTTAATAGAACCGAATTCAAGGGCAGATAAAAATAGCACTATCCTCTCTTCAAACTATTTTGAGGACTTCGAGGGTATTTGTTCCTTCATCGATTTGAATATTGCATTTGAAATTCAAGCGCGATCGGAAAAAAATGGCGTCAAAGCTCATCTAAGCGGCAAGCCAAAGTTTTTCAACGATACTACTGCAAATCTAACAATGATTAGAAGCTACATTGGCACTTATCTGTTTTTATCATTAATTAATTACAATCTTAAAAATGAGCTAATGGAAAAATTATTTTCCAGCTTAATTAGCGAAACAACTGCATTTATATCTTTCAATTACGATCTAGTAATGGATCAATTCCTTTTTAAGAAAGGTTTATGGAATCCTCGAGATGGGTATGGCTTTACCCCTCGAAATCTCCCTCAAATAAACCCTCTTCATAACACTTATTCCAAGATTTTACTGTTAAAGTTACATGGGTCCTTGAACTGGAAAAAAACCCTACTAACAAATGGAATTGAGTTGACTTGGAGATATGATGATGACAGATATTTTTTCCCTTCTTATTTACTAAACGAACCACCACGACTTTGGAAATATCAAGGCGGCCACAACTCTGGTGGGTTTATTTTCCCTTCATGGATAAAAACATTTAACCACGAGGAAATGTATTCCATTTGGCAAAAAGCATTTAATATATTGGTAGATTCTGATGAGATTTATTTTCTGGGGTATAGTTTACCAGATGCAGATGCTGCTGTATTTTCCTTATTAAACTCAGTTGACTTTTCACAGAAGGTGATAGTAGTAATTGACCCCAAAGCAAATGAATATAAAAAGAAATACTCAGCAATTACCAAATTAAAAAATGTCACGTTTGTCGAACAAAATCTTGAGAATTATTTGAATAACCTTTAAGGACTTAATCATGCACAATTCATTCAAACCGCATAAAAGAATTTTAATGGGGCCTGGTCCATCAAATGTTAATCCAAAAGTTTTGGACGCAATGTCGAAGGCACCGCTTGGTCATCTCGATCCGCAATTCATTGAGTTGATGGACGAAATTAAATCGCTCCTCAAATACACTTTTAAAACCGAAAATGAATCGACATTCGTTCTATCCGGTCCCGGTTCTCTCGGGATGGAAGCGTGTCTTGTAAATTTGGTGGAACCAGGTGATAAAGTTATTGTTTGTGTCGGCGGTTATTTTGCAAATCGTATGACGCAAATTGTTGAAAAGATCGGTGGCAATGTTGTTGTTGTAAAAGAAACGTGGGGACGAGCGATCGAGCCGGCAAAACTTGAAGACGCATTGAAAACGAATCCCGATACAAAAGTTGTTGCGTTCGTTCACGCCGAAACATCCACCGGCGCACTTTCAAATATTAAACAGCTTTCGGAAATTGCTCATAAATATAATTGCCTAACAATCGCCGACACAGTTACTTCGCTTGGCGCAACAGATGTTTATGTTGATGAATGGAATCTTGACGCAGTTTATTCATGTTCACAAAAAGGATTGGCTTGCGTTGCCGGTATGTCGCCGATTATATTCAGCGAGCGCGCCGTTCAGCATATAAAGAATAGAAAGACTCCAATCCAAAGCTGGTTCAATGATTTGAATCTTTTAAGTGTTTATTGGAGCGGCGTGAAAAGAATTTACCACCACACCGCGCCGAGCAATCAATTTTATGGATTGCACGAAGCGTTATTAATTCTGAAAGAAGAAGGAATTGAAAACGCATGGCGCCGTCATAAAGAGAACAGCGCGAAGTTCATCTCTAAATTAAAACAACTCGGGTTAGACCCGTTTGTTCCCGAAGGAGAAAGAATTCCGAACCTCATCACCGTAAAAATTCCAAGTGATACTGACGAGGCAAAAGTACGAAACGAACTTCTCAACAAACACAATCTGGAAATCGGCGCGGGACTTGGAGAACTTGCCGGAAAAATTTGGCGCATCGGACTTATGGGTTATAACTCAAACGAAAAGATGATTGACTACTGCGTCGGGGCGTTAAAAGATGTTTTAAATAAATAATCCTTGGGGGAAAATTGCTTTCCGAAAAATTCCAAGTTGAAAGTTTTGGTCGTCATTCAATTCGCTTAAAGGAATACGATTACGCTCAACCAGGATGGTACTTCGTTACCATCTGCACCCATAAAATGATTCAGAGTCTCGGTAATGTTAAAAATGGAAAAGTAGTTTTGACCAATGCCGGAAAAATCGCTGATGAAGAATGGAAGAAAACCAAGTCGGTAAGATCAAATGTTGATTTGGATAATTATGTAATAATGCCGAATCATATTCACGGAATAATTATAATCGATCATTCCGTAGGGGCGATCCGCAGGATCGCCCCCAATAATACCGAGGCGAATCAACGATTCGCCCCTACGTTAAAACCAAATTCACTCGGTTCTATTATTGGTCAATTCAAATCAATCGTTACGAAACGCGTTCGCAAAACCGGAATACCCGATTTCAGATGGCAACGCAATTACTATGAACGTATAATCCGCAATGAAAAAGAGCTTTATCAGATTAGAAAATACCTTCAATTGAATCCGCTTAAATGGGAAATAGAAAAAGAAACTCCCGAGAATCTAGAATTCATTTAATTTTCCTAATTTTGAATCACTAAAAATTTTCTTTAATAAGGAAGGCTGAATTATGGCTAACGCGATTTTTAACATACCTCTCCCGCCGAATGAACCGGTGAAAAATTATGCGCCCGGATCACCGGAAAGATCGGCACTAAAATTAAAACTTGACGAAATGCAAAAACAGCAGATTGAGATTCCAATAATCATCGGTGGAAAAGAAATTAAAACAGGCGACACCGATAAATGTGTTATGCCCCATAATCACAAACACGTTTTGGCTACATATCATAAAGCTGGAACGAAAGAAGTTCAGATAGCAATCGACTCCGCGATGGACGCTCACAAAATTTGGTCTCGAATGGAATGGCACGACCGCGCTTCCGTTTTGTTGAAAGCCGCTGATTTGTTAGGGCTGACTGAATGGCGATACATTCTTAATTCCGCAACGATGCTGGGACAAAGCAAAAATCCTTTTCAAGCGGAAATTGACGCTGCCGCAGAGCTCGCCGACTTTTTTAGATTCAACGCATACTACGCAATGAAAATTTATCAAGAGCAGCCGCTTCACTCGCCATTTGGAATGTGGAATAGAATGGAATACCGTCCGCTCGAAGGATTTATTTTTGCAGTTGCGCCGTTCAACTTTACTTCGATAGCGGGAAATTTACCGACTGCACCGGCATTAATGGGAAATGTTGCTTTGCTAAAACCGGCATCGAGCGCAGTGTATTCCGGTTACTGGATTATGAAATTATTGGAAGCCGCAGGAATGCCTCCCGGCGTCATTAATTTTGTCCCGGGTTCAGGTTCCAAGGTTGGAAATCCGGTAATGGATTCCGAACATTTCGGCGGAATACATTTTACCGGTAGCACACCGACTTTTCAATCAATGTGGAGAACCACCGCGAACAATTTAGGAAAATATAAATCGTACCCGCGTTTAGTTGGAGAAACCGGCGGAAAAGATTTTGTATTTGCTCACGCAAGCGCTGACGTAATTGCGCTCGGTGTTGCGCTCATACGCGGATCGTTTGAATACCAAGGTCAAAAGTGTTCTGCCGTATCGCGCGCATACATTCCGAAATCGATCTGGCCCAAGTTGAAAGAATACATGGTCAGCGAAATCAAAACTATTAAAATGGGCGAGCCGACCGACTTCACGAATTTCTTTAATGCCGTCATTGACAAAAATGCTTTTACAACAATTACCGACTACATCAAATTTGCAAAAGCAGCCAACGATGCTGAAATAATTGTCGGCGGAAACTTTGACGATTCGGTCGGTTACTTTATCGAACCAACCGTGATTGTAACCACGAATCCGAAATTCAAAACGATAGAAGAAGAAATTTTTGGTCCGGTGCTTACAATCTACGTTTACGACGACAACAAATATGAAGAGACACTTCATCTTTGCGACGAGACTTCCCCTTATTCTCTCACCGGTGCAATTTTCGCTCAAGACCGGAAAGCGGTTGAGCTTGCCGATAAAGTTTTAGTTAACGCTGCCGGAAATTTTTATATCAACGACAAACCAACCGGGGCAGTTGTTGGCCAGCAGCCGTTTGGCGGCGCACGTGCAAGCGGCACAAACGACAAAGCCGGAAGCTATTTGAATTTGCTAAGATGGGTCTCGGCACGAACCATAAAGGAAAATTTCATTCCGCCAAAGGATTACCGTTATCCGTTCATGAGTGAGAAATAAATGCCCTACATTTTTATTATTCAACCTTCACCAAAGATTTGAAGAATATTTTTTCTTTGATATAGTTCTACGAAAAATGTTAGATTCTGAATGGGCAACAAGAATATTTACGGAGGAGGATATATGAAATCATTAAAAGAAATATTAGCATCAAAAAATTTACACACGGTAAAATCCTGCACAACAATCTACGATACAGCTTGTTTTATGGCAGAGCACAATATTGGACTTGTTCCGGTTCTTGGAGAAGAGGGAAAATTACTCGGTGTTTTTTCCGAACGCGATTTGGTACGACGAGTAATTACAAGAGACTTGGATTTGAAATCAACACTTGTGGACGAGGTGATGACCAAAGATCTTGTGCTTGCTAATGTAAATGAATCGCACGAGCAATGCCTGAAAAAAATGAAAGACCGCGGAACAAGACATATTTTGATTTTCGAGAATGAAAAACTGATCGGAATTATATCTGTAAAAGATTTACTCGAAGTTGACTTAAAGGATTATAAGGAGACTGTAGAAATTCTTCACAATTATATTTATGCCCGATAGATATAGTAAATTAAAATAAAGGTCACAATGGATCTATTCAAAGAGTTGACGCTAAATGCGGTTCAAATAATTCAGCTGATGATTGCACCCGCGGTTATGATTAGCGCATGTGGACTGCTTCTGCTTGGCATCAATAACAAATACTCGCTCGTGGTTAACCGAATAAGACTGCTGAACGAAGAGAAACGAAAATTAATGATGAAGATTGGCGAACACCCGGTAACGACAGACGAAAACGTTCGACTGGAAAGCATTGCAACGCAAATTGGCGCATTGGTATATCGTTCCAAACTTGTACGAAACTCAGTATTGTCTTACACTATCGCGGTTGCTCTGTTTATTATAACTTCCATGCTGCTTGGCATCTCGTCATTCCTTGCGCTGGGACGACTTAACTATTTTATAATTGCTGCGTTCTTGGTTGGAATGATCTTCGTCTTGGTTGGAATTGTTTTTGCGGGCATGGAAACAAAGAAAGGTTACGACATAATTCTCTACGAAGTCAAAGCACATGAGTGAGGGGAAATTTTTTTCAAAGAAAGATCTTTTAAAACCGCGCAACATGCTCTTGATGTACTCACGCGGCGCATTTCCGATGGCAGACGAAACCGGTGAGATTGAATGGTACTTGCCGGAAACAAGAACAGTTATTCCTCTGGATACTTTTAACGTTCCGCGTTCGCTTAAAAAATTTCTAGCTCAATCAGATTTCGAATTCAGATTCGACGAAAAGACAATTGAAGTGATAAAGAACTGCGCCCGCCGAGAACCGACATGGATTTCCGATGAATTGATCGAAGCGTATTCGGCTTTGCAAAAACTTGGTCACCTTCATTCCGTTGAAGTTTATCAAACAAATAATTTGGTTGGCGGACTTTACGGTGTTACCTACCGTAGCGCGTTCTTCGGCGAATCTATGTTTTCCCTTGTACCGCAAGCCTCAAAATGCGCTCTTGTTAAATTGATTGAACGGTTGAACGAAAAAGGATTTGTTCTTCTCGATGTTCAATATCAAACCGAGCATTTAAAAATGTTCGGCGCAAAAGAAATTTCGTTCGATGAATACAGCAATCTCCTCATAGAATCACACGGTAAAGACGCTGTTTTCAACTAAGCCAAATTCAAAATAATACTGAAAAAAATCATATATTTGCGCTGAAAAATTTTTGTCTTCGAATTCTTCCCCGGATACGAAGTAGATCAAACCAACTAAATGGATAGATGATGAAAAAACTTATCGGGTTTGTTATACCGTTACTGTTTTCTTCCGTTGTATTTGCGCAGACGGCTGGCGGTTCTTTCATGATCGGGTCGCCTCAGGGGGAGTTCAGAAGCAATGTTGACAGATTAGGTTTTGGCGTTCAAGTTTACGGAACACTTTGGTCGCCGAGCAAAGAGCGGCCGTTTTCAGTCGGGCTCGATGTTGGATATTTGATTTACGGAATGAGAACGGAACGAAGACCGTTCAGTCTCACTATTCCTGATGTTAATGTTGATGTGACCAGAACGAACAGCTTGGTGAACTTGCACGCATTGTTTCAGATCAGTCCTTTCACCGGGACAGTTCGTCCTTATGTTGAAGGAGTTTTCGGCGGCGCGTATATTTTTACGGAGACGGAAGTCAAAAGTTATTATCAAAGCACCCCAATTGCATCAACAACAAATTTTTCGGATTTCACTTGGAGCTACGGTGCCGGCGGCGGAATTTTATTTAGAGTTGCGCAGGACCTGGGCGATGTTAAAACTCTTTATCTCGATCTTAAAGCAAGATACACTTACGGAACCGAAGCCGAATATTTAACTGAGAACGGTATTGTGATCAATCCGGCGGACGGACGAGTCTATTATTTCCCAAAGAAATCCAAAACCGATTTGCTGACATTTCACATCGGCGTTGTTGCTTATTTCAACTGAAATTTTTCTTCAATAAAAATAAATGGATTAGATAGACTATGACTACTTACAAAGAACTGGGATTGGTAAACTCGAAAGAGTTATTCCAGAAAGCAGTGAAAGGCGGATATGCAATTCCGGCTTTCAACTTTAATAATCTTGAACAGCTTCAGGCAATCATCGGCGCATGTGTCGAAACAAAATCGCCGGTCATTTTACAAGTTTCAAGCGGCGCACGCAAATATGCGAATCAAACTTTGCTAAAACATCTTGCAAAAGGTGCAGTTGATTATGCTCACGAACTCGGCTATGATATTCCGATCGTTCTTCACCTCGATCACGGAGACACCTTTGAGCTTTGCAAATCATGCGTCGAATCCGGATTCTCGTCGGTTATGATCGACGGCTCTCATCATCCGTACGAAAAAAATGTTGAACTCACACATCAAGTTGTTGAGTACGCGCACAAACATGATGTTTCCGTTGAAGGTGAACTTGGAGTTTTAGCCGGCATCGAAGATGAAGTTTCCAGCGAAACAACACATTACACAAAACCGGAAGAAGTAGAAGACTTTGTTAAAAAAACCGGAGTTGATTCGCTAGCTATTTCTATCGGAACTTCGCACGGCGCAAATAAATTTACACCGGCACAATGCACACGTAACGAAGACGGAGTTTTGGTTCCTCCGCCGCTTCGTTTCGATATTTTGGAAGAGTGCGAAAAAAGAATTCCCGGATTTCCGATTGTTCTTCACGGCGCGTCATCGGTTCCATCAAATTTGGTAAAAATAATTAACAGCAACGGCGGTAAATTGAAAGACGCTGTTGGCATTCCAGAAGAACAATTGCGCCGCGCTGCTGCGTCTGCCGTTTGCAAGGTAAACATTGATTCCGACGGACGTTTGGCAATGACTGCCGCAATCAGAAAAACATTTATGGAAAGCCCGGCAGAGTTCGATCCGCGCAAATATCTTGGTCCAGCCCGCGATTCATTAAAAGAACTTTACAAGCACAAAATTGTTAACGTACTCGGAAGCGCTAATAGAGCTTAATCAACTTTAAAACTATATTTGAATTAGTTAACGGGGCTTGATTTGTCAAGCCCTTTTTGTAATTCAACTTGTTTAGGAAAGTCCCTTGTACCCGAAAAAATCGGAAGAATTTTACGAACAGAAATACCGGACCGAAGGCGAACCTTGGGGTTATGCCAAGTTTGCAGTTGAGGTTCTCCGCCATGAGTTTGTTATAAACACAGCCAAAGCTCTCAAACCAAATTATGTTAGAGTGCTCGATGTTGGTTGCGGCAAAGGTCATTTAACATTTCGATTGAACGGGTTAGCTGCCGAAGTAGTGGGGATCGACGTTTCAAAAACTGCTGTAGAGAAGTCGGCGCTGTTTGCCGAAAATCTTACATCGGACAAGAATGCTACCAAATTTCAATTTGTGACGAAGAATATTTTAACCGCCGATTTTCCAAATAATCATTTCGATTTAATTTTGTTATGCGACGGCATTGAAGAATGGTTCAGCGGCGACGAAGAAAAAATGGAAGCATTGAAAAATGCCAATAAATTTTTGAAGCCGGGTGGTTATGCAATTTTATCCGATTATCAAAAGCCGCACCATTTCGAATACTTCATAAGCTTCATCAACAAAAGCCCGTTGAAAGTTCAAAAGTCATTTCCGCTTAACGATAGATTATGCTATCAATTTTACTCATGGCTGAAGATGGGAGCCAATTTAAAGATTGTAAAGCAGCTTTTTGCAAGCAGGTCTATCGCAAAAGTTCTCGTAAAAATTTCTTCGTGGCTCGGTAAAAAAGGTTCAAAACATATCTGCGTTGTTGCACAAAAAGCGAACTGAATGAATCTCCTCGCCGCAAGCAACGAGGTATCTTAAAAAAATTTTATTTTATTCGCCTCAAGAGGCGGGGAATTTAACCCTTGTCCCGCCTCGGCGGGATTAAACCGAGGAAACTTTTTTACATGGAAAATAAGATTACTTTGCCGCTTTCGCATTAAAGTTATCCTTGGCATCCTTCCGCTTGCTTCTTGTATTTAACATTGTAAATTTCATTTCAAAATTCCTTCTGCTTTGCCTTTTTCTGTTCTCGACAAAATCTAATTCAACTATGCTTTCAAAAAATAGATGAGGTTAGCAATGATTGAAAAAATTAAAGAGTATTTAGGAAGTGACGCCGATAGCATGCTCACTTACAAAGCAAAGGTTCCGAAAGAAAAATTGCATCTTCCCGGTCCGGATTTTGTTGAAAGAATTTTCTACCCCAGCGACCGAAATGTGAACGTGCTGAAAAATCTTCAGTGGATGATTCATTCCGGAAGATTATGCGGAACAGGTTATTTCTCAATTCTTCCTGTCGATCAAGGAATTGAACACAGCGCCGGCGCTTCGTTTGCAAAAAATCCGGATTACTTCGATCCCGAAAATATTGTTAAGCTTGCAATCGAAGGCGGCTGCAATGCGGTTGCTTCCACTCTCGGAGTTCTTGGCGCAGTTGGAAGAAAGTATGCGCACAAGATTCCGTTCATTGTTAAGATCAATCACAACGAGCTGCTTACTTTTCCAAACAAGTTCGACCAAATCATGTTCGCAAACGTTAAGCAGGCTTGGGATATGGGCGCTGCAGCCGTTGGCGCAACAATTTATTTCGGTTCGGATGAAAGCGCTCGTCAGATAATCGAAGTCAGCCAGGCATTCCAGCATGCGCATGAACTCGGCATGGCAACAATTCTTTGGTGCTACTTAAGAAACAGCGCGTTCAAAAAAGATAAAGATTATCACGTGTCGGCAGATTTGACCGGACAGGCAAATCATCTTGGTGTAACAATCGAAGCGGACATTATTAAACAAAAGCTGCCGGAAAACAACGGCGGCTACACCGCGCTCAATATGGGTAATTCTTCTTACGGAAAAATTGATAAGCGTGTTTATTCCGAACTCACAACAGACCATCCGATTGATCTTACACGTTACCAGGTAATGAACAACTACATGGGTCGTGCCGGATTAATTAACAGCGGCGGAGCTTCCGGCGAAAACGATTTTGCCGAAGCAACAAAAACTGCAGTGATTAACAAACGCGCAGGCGGAATGGGATTAATCTCCGGACGTAAAGCATTTCAAAGACCGATGGCGGAAGGAGTAAAACTTCTGAATGCAATTCAAGATGTTTATCTTTGCAAAGAAGTGACTGTAGCGTGAGAATCCAGAAGACAGAATTCAGAAGACAGTAGTCAGAAGAAGCGGTTCGATGAGCCGCTTTTTTTATAAACAAAAAACCCGGCTGCGATGCCGGGCTTTATCTCAATACTCAAATCTAAGTACTAATTACTTTGTTTGAAGATACTCTGCAATTTTACCAAGTTGTTTAACATCCATATTGTTGAATGATGGCATCACAACATTTTTAAACTGTTCGCGGTATTGTTGAAACCGAGCATCGCCGCTGTACGCCGAAGGATTCCGCAGATAATTGATTAGGGCGTCACGTGTCCAGTGTTCCTTAATATTCGCGAGCGCCGGTCCTACTTGTGTCCCTTGCAAATTATCACCGTGACATGAAATACAACCAATTTGTTTTACCAATGTCGGTCCGTCTGCATCTTCGGAAACTTGCGCCTGCTGATTCGCCATCTGGCCCATCATCATTGGAGGGGTGGAAGATTCTTCTTTCATAGTGAGTCGTCCAAGCAGAAAAAGAATTAGAAACAATCCTAAAAAAGCTGCAATCCATTTTTGAGCATTCGTCATTTGAAACAAACCTTTCTATTGAAAATTGCTTTGCAAAGTTAGTGCGATGGGAATTGAATAACAAATCAGTGAGTTGTTAGCCATCAGCTATTAGGAATTAGCCAAAAAAGTGGGGGCTAATTACTAACAGCTAAAAGCTCAACGCTAGTTGTTTATTTCCTTATCATAGTATTCTTTGTACTGCTTCACAGCGGAAAAAATAGCTTGAGCAATTTCTTTTTGTCCCCATGAACTTGCGAGGTAAGCTTCATCTTTTCGGTTCGAAAGGAATCCCGTTTCGATTAGAACACCCGGCATAGACGCGCCGACAAGCACATAAAAGCCTGCTTGCTTAACTCCGAGAGAAGGGATTTCTACCAATCGTTTCCAATCTTGATTCAAGAAATCGGAGAATCTTTCTGAGTAGCGCATGTACTGCGAGTGCGCCATGCTGACAAGAATAAAATTTTCATCGGTTAACTTTTGATAACGTTTCGGATTGTCTTCGTACTTTATAACGCTGTTTTCAAATTCCGCAATTTGAATTGCCTGTTTGGTTCTGCCCGGACGTAAAAGGTAAACTTCAAAACCGCCTGTGGGAATATTTTTTGCTTCTGTTGAATTGCAGTGAATAGAAATAAACAATTTGCCGCCGTTTTCATTTGCGATCTTCCCGCGTTTATACAGCTCGATAAACTCATCTGTCTTTCTTGTGTAGATAACTTTTACATCGGGAAGATTTTTTTCGATCAATTTGCCGAGTTTAAGCGCAACGTCAAGATTTACATTTTTTTCTTTAACGCCGGAAACGCCTATTGCGCCGGGATCCTTGCCGCCGTGTCCCGCGTCAATAACTACTGCGTCAAAAATCCATTTCGATTTTGCGTTCTCTATCTCCGGCGACGCCGCAAAAAGTTTGTTGTGAATTGTTATGAGTATATCGTTGCTCTCAACATCCTGAAACGCTTCCGATGATGAATAACCGTCGGCGAGATCAAACTCCAACTGAATATTCTTTTTGCCGACAACAATTTTCTTAAACGACTTTACCAGACCCGCAGCATTAACGGAATTTTGTATTCCAGGCTGAACCGTAACGCCGTTCAAGAAAACATTCAATGTGCCGTCTGTAATAGATTGTCTCGGAATCACCGGAAGTTTTCTGCTTGCTTTCAATCTTATCAAAGTACCATTCGATTTATCTTCAACAGTTACGCCGTAAATATCATACGGACTTGCCGTCGTAGAAGGAGCCGGTTCAACTGTTTGCTGTTGTTTTTCTGTTGCAACCGGTTTCGGCTCTACAGCGATTGTCGTCGGGCTAAATGGTTTTTGAGTGATCGTTAAGTTTTTTGTAGAACTGTCGTACTCCAGTGTTTGTCCGTAGCCCAAGTTTAGATATTCAATACAATAAACCAGCGGGATAAAAACATCATTATTTATTAGAAGCGTGGAGATGGGAATTTGAAAACTTGTTTGAGTGTTGTCGGATTTTTTTTGAACAACAACGAATTGATTCTTCGCGGTGAATTTAAGAGAATAGTCTTTAAACTTGATTTCGATCTTGTTCGTTTCCGGATTATAAAATTGATTTGCAGAAAGCAGCTGCGCCAATTCCTTTGATGAGACGAAATCTATCCCGTTGCGTACTATGTATGACAGGTTTGCTTGACCGCCGGGTGTGGACACAGTAATCTTGTACAGCCTCTGAGGAAAAACAACTCCAGAAAGAAAAAATAGGAGCAGAAAAAATTTATATGCCTTCATCATTCCCTAACCAATAAACGGAAGCATAAAGCCGCTTCTTTTTTTATAGCTTACAAATTGATCACCAAAATGTTTCAGCAAAATTTTTTCTTCAAGCCGGGCTCTAAGTACAAAAAGCGGAATCTCGATAAAAATTACGACCGGTGTTACAATATAACTTAACAGCGCAACGCCAGCGCCCAAATCACTTAGCAGCTGACTTAAGTATTGCGGGTGACGTATGAACCGGTACAGACCTTTTTCAACTAATTCATGTTCCTTCATAACAACAACATCTTGTGCGTAGAACTTTACAAGAGACTTATATGAAAGCACCTGAACCCATGAGAAAAAAACAAAAGCGATTAATCCAATAATTCGTAAAGCAGAATACTGAGCTTCATAGCTTGCCGGCAAAGTACCAATCTTAAAAATGCTAACGATTGTTAGAATTAAAACTACTGCAGCAACGTTTGGCGGAACCTTTTGAAGGTAGGAAACCGGTCTGTCAATGACTTTCGTTACAGAAGTTTTAAGACCTTTCTTCGCACCGGAATAGTTGGCGCTCATCGAAACAAATAGATTTATCGCTAACAGCAGATTAATCGGATCCATATTCAATATTTCTTGTTGAAATCGACGGGCTCAATATAACAACTTTGATCTAAATATGAATTTCACTCAAATTCTATCTGGTTACGTGTAGTTTCTACTGATTTATTATTGACCGAACCATCCGTCCAAACCTAATGTTGTTTTTGTCGGCGTTTTTCAACATTTTGATTTGCACAATAATTGATTCCTAGAATAACTGCTCTTTCCACAATTTACGGTTGCTGTTGTTTCAAAGCACAAATTTCAAATTATAATTAAGGTAAATTTCACCGTAAAATATGGGCACTCAACAAATCATATTGGTTATTGGCGGAATGGTTTTACTTGGTCTTCTCGCGTTAACTTTCTACAATTCCTACAATACAAAGACTGATCTCGACATTTATAACCAAGCTATTATTACCGCGTCTGGTATCGGTCAGTCTATGATTGATGAGATACAGGCAAAAGCATTTGACGAGAAGACGGTTTCGAAAAGGGTGAATAATGTTTCTCAGCTTACTGCCGTCGGTGCTCTCGGTCCCGATTCCGGTGAAACTTCCCCGGCAAATTATGATGACATTGACGATTACAAAAATTACGTGCGGTTGGATACATTGAATACACTGGGAGTTTTTACAACAAGAGTGGATGTGAATTACGCTGTGAAATTAAATCCGAACCAGACTAGTTCTTCACAAACATTCGCTAAACGAATCGACGTTTTTGTTACCAATACTTATTTAAAAGACACACTGAAACTAAATTCAATTTCAACTTATTAAGCGTTATGTCAGAAATAATTAAACTGATCGGGGCAAACGTTATAGCGGGATTCGTAATCTTGATTATTCTTTCTCTCAACATGAGGATGAGTGATTCCGCCAATCAATTGTATCAGGACACGTTTAATCAGAGAAACGCAATCACTTCGGCGCAAATTCTTGAATATGATTTTTACAAAATGGGTTACGGCGTAACGGGTAATAAAATCCTTCAGGCAGATTCCAGCGTAATAAAATATTTATCCGACGTGGATAACAACGGAACCGTTGACACCGTAACATACTACACCGGCAGCAAAACAGCGTTAACTAGCACTGCCAATCCGAACGACATGGAGTTATTCCGAAAACTGAATCAAACAATCAGCAGCATTTCAATCGTTACAAGATTCAATCTTTCCTACTTCGATTCTTCAAACGCAAATTTATCGTATGCGTCGCTGACGAGCCAATTAACAAGGGCTAAGATCAGAACTATTCAGGTGTTAGTTAAAACGGAACTGCCGGATTCAACTGGAAATTTATACAGCCCTGTTGATTGGAGAAAAAGGATTAGACCAAGGAATTTATTTTAGGTGATTTATGGGCAAAGCTATTTTAATAATGGTTCTTGGGAGTATGTTGTTATTCGGAATGATTAACATGAATATTAATAACAACATGACCACGGCATCGCAATCATCATTCGATAGATACAATGAGACCGAAGCAAGAAACGTTGCTAACAGCATTGCAGAAATGGCTATTGCCGAGGTTGGCGATTCGAATGCCTACCGCACTATTTCTCCCGTGAGTTTTACAAACGTATTTGGAGGGACGGGTTCTTATACTGTAACCGATACAACAATCGGCGGGCAGAGTATGATAAAGGTGAGAGCGAATTCCCTTTATGATGGAATTGCAAAATCAGTGACGGTAATAATTCAAGTCCCGCAAAATGAAAATTTTCCACCCGGAGTAAAAGGTGCTATTTCTACAAACAATGAGGTTCTTACTAGCGGAACGCTTACAGTGGACGGAAGAGATCACGATCTAAACGGAAACCTCACCGGTAATCCTGGGACATACGGAATATGGTCAACGGAAGATTTGACCAGACAAGGAAGTTCTGCAATTGGAGGTTACAACAGCGGGACAAACTATGCCCCTTCTTCAACACCGAATGCAAATTCATATGCTGAAGAACAGCTCGGGGGTTATCCTGCCACACCCGATAGTGTTATGGGAGGAACTCCTAACGGATTTCCCCCTGGAACTTTAAAGACTATTGCGCAAAGCGGATTCAATGGAAGTCAATACGTTACAAATCCAAACTACTTGACCTATCCATTGAGCGGCGTTACTTATGTGGAAATACCATCAGGTTCTTCCTGGATTTCGTCAAACATTGATGGAACAGGCATTCTGGTTATCCACAACTCGGCGCGTAATGCAATTATTAAAAATGAAAACATAGGGCAATTTAAAGGAATCATTATTGCCGATGATATTATTCACATCCACACTACTATCATTGGCGCTATTATTGGTTTAACTACACATCCATCGGAAGGAAATTCTATAGGCAACGGAAGCGGGAACGTACTCTACTCTCGGCAGGCAGTTATGAATGCTGTTAACGGTGCATTGAACCAAAGTAACTATGGATACGCCAAGCACAGGATGAGCATCATTAAATGGTATGAATAAAAAACTAAGACTGGTTTAATAAATTTCTAAGCGCTTTTTCCAATTCAGTATGTTTGTACATATATCCCGCTACAAGTATTCGTGCATGTGTTACGCTAGCACCATCAAGAACCACTTCTGAGATCTCACCCTAAAGAATATTCAAAACAAGTGCCGGTATCTTAGAACGTTCCGCTTTTGTACCTTTTTTAAGCAGCGTTTATATTATATTTTACAAAACAATTTCGCTAAATCAACATTTAAAATCGAGAAAGGTTAATGAAAACCAGCTTTGCGCGATTACACATCACTGTTCTTTTGATAGTTTTTTGTTCAATTACATCTTCCGTTTTTTCACAGCAATTTCTTTTAAGCGGAAAAGTATTAGATAAGGCAACCCATTCGGCGCTCAGTTACGCAAACATACGAATTGACGGCACCTCATCCGGCACCTCAACAAATTATGAAGGAACATACCAGTTCCGGTTAAAACCCGGCAGTTACAGACTGATTGCATCATACATTGGTTACATGTCGGATACCATTGCAGTTTCGCTGGGCTCGAACAAACACGTTAACTTCGAGCTCCAGCAAGTTTCTGTTCATCTTTCAGAAATTACCGTTCTGCCCGGCGAAAATCCCGCGCTCGAAATTATTAGAAGGGCGATAGAAGCAAAACACAAAAGAAACGAGAAACTGGACTCGTATATATTTCACGCATACACAAAGGGAATTGTGAAAACCACGAAGGATTTTTCATCGTCCGGTTCCGGAGCGTCATTATCAATCGGCGTTAAAGATACCGGCAAACTTAAGATAACCGGCATAATCGAAAATGAAAGTCTCGGCTATTTTAGAAAGCCGAATGAGTACAAAGATGAAATTGTTGCGCGCAAGCAAAGTGCCAATACGCCGGCATCGGTAAATATTCTTACCGGCGGCAGATTGCTGCAAAATTTTTACACCGACGATATTCAATTTTTCAACCGGTCGCTGCCAAGTCCTATCTCCGACGACGCGCTTGACTACTACGATTATCTGATTGAAGACACGCTGGCATTGGACAAGCAAACAGTTTTTAAAATCCATTTCGAGCCGCTAAAGAAAATCGATCCCGGTTTTGTCGGCAGCGTTTTCATAACAGATGGCACTTTCGCACTCGTAAAAATTAATGTTCATCTTAACGATGCCGCTAATCCGGGCAGACTTTTTAACGAAGTGAAAATTTTTCAGCAGTACACACCGTTCGCCAATAACATTTACATGCCGATAGATTACCGGATATTTGCAGACGGAAATTTTCTTGGGATGGTAAAGTTTGGATTTGAGCTCAACTCTATTTTCTACGATTACAAAATCAACACTCCAATTAACGATGACGTTTTCAACTCTGTAATTATAAAAGTGGTGCCCGACGCTGATAAGAAAGATTCTACTTTCTGGAAATCAACACAAACCATTGCAAACACTAACGAAGAACTTGAAGCGTACAAGAGAATTGACAGCCTTGAAGCGATACCGAAAACTTTTTCGGATAGGTTTTCGCTTCTTTCGACAACGATAAGGTTGAATGACAATATTTCAATTACCGGACCGTTGGCGCTTTATTCATTCAACCCTGTTCAAGGGCACACTCTAAATTTCGGCTCTGACTTTTATCAGATTGACGACAAACGATTAAACACTGGACTCGATCTTGCTTATGGTTTTTCAGACAAAAAATTCACAACAGATTTTTACGCGATTTACTATCTCGGAGATTACAGAACAACATCCGTTTCAATAAGAGCATTCAACAAAGTTACTGATCTGTTTTCCGAATCGATTCATTATAACAAATTAACATCGACGCTTACCAGTCTTTTCGGCAAGTACGATTTTCGTGATTACTACTATACAAAAGGTTTATCGCTAAATATTTGGGCAGATGTTTTTCCGGTGCTGCGATTGGGAGTCGGCTATATGAACAGAACCGACAACAGCGCAATTAACAATTCGGATTTTTCAATATTGAACAAGAGTAAATCATATAACGTAAACATTCCTATCTATGATACCAGAGTCAGTGCGCTCACAGCGGGCTTTCGTCTCGACTTCAGAAAATATTTTGAGGACGGCTACTTCCGAAGAAAGATTTCAATAGGAAGTTCCTATCCAACCCTATCCGGAGATGTAGTTTTTAGCAACACTGGTTTTCTGAAAAGCAATCTTGATTTCACAACCTACAAACTCACCGTTAATGGTTATTGGAACACTTTCAAATCAGCGAGAATGAACTATACCCTGACCGGGATCTACTCTGACGGACAGGTACCGTTTCAAATGATGTATTCGCTTCCGGGAAATATTGAGAGCGCAAGTCAATCTCATACTTTTAGAACGCTCGGCGCCTCTAAAATTTTTGGCGACCGTGCACTTACACTTTTTATCGAACATGATTTCAACGACGAACTTTTTAGATTGCTGGGATTGGGTTTCCTTGTTGATTGGCAAATCAATTTAAGCGCTCATTTCAATGCCGCGCTTCTTGAAATCTCGCCCAAGAGTAAAAGCATTTTACCAAATCAATTGAATTTTTCCCCTCCGCCAGAGGAATTTTTGAAACCGTTTTACGAAATTGGTTTCGGAATCGGGCACCCTTTGTTTCCGTTCAGGCTCGAGTTTACTTGGAAGCTGAATCATTTTAACGGTAATAATTTCGTCATCGGCATAAATACACCAATGCTTTAAGAACAAGGGATGAAAATGAAAAAAATAAAATTTCTTTTTTGCTTACTTGCATTGCCGGTTTTTCTTTCGGCACAAACCATAGTTATCAATAAAATAGAGCCTGGCAATTGGTGGGCGGGAATGAAGCTGAACAAAATCCAATTGATGGTTTACGGTGAAAATCTAAACGGAGTCTCTGCAAAGTTCAACACATCAAACATAAAGGTCGAGAAGGTTCATAAAATTACCAATCCCGCTTATGCCTTCATCGATATTACGATAAGCAAAAACATTGCGCCGGACAATTATGAGTTGATTCTGACCAAAGGAAATGTAAAGACATCCGTTAAGTTCCCAATTTTGAAAAGAGAGAACGGCAAAAAACGCTTTCAAGGTTTTTCCGATAAGGATGTGATCTATCTTATCATGCCGGACCGATTTGACGACGGCGACGTTTCGAATGATTCGATACCGGGTTACTCCGATTACATGAACAAGATTCCCGGACAAGGGCGCGCCGGCGGCGACATTCAAGGAATGATTGACCGGCTTGACTACATTAAAGATTTGGGATTCACAACTATTTGGTCAACGCCGGTAACGGAAAACAACACTTTCCGTTCATATCATGGTTACGCGACAACAAATTTTTATAAAGTTGATCCGCGCTTGGGATCGAACGAACTTTACAAAACTTTTGTTGATGACGCTCATAAGAAAGGGCTAAAAGTTATTCTCGATCACGTTTCGAATCATTGCAGCGACGATCATCCGTGGATAAAAAATTTGCCTACACCGGATTGGCTGAACGGAACAGTTGAAAATCATCTTAACGCAGATCATAACAAGATGGAATTTACCGATCCGTATGCGGACAGTTCAACGATCAAACATATTGAGCAGGGTTGGTTTGTTAATTCCATGCCGGACTTAAACGGTGCAAATCCTTTCGTCGCCAATTACATAATTGAAAATACAATTTGGTGGGTTGAGTATGCCGGCTTGGACGGAATCCGCGAAGACACTTATCCGTACAACAATCAAAAATTTATGGCGCGATGGGCAAAAACCATTTTGAATGAATACCCCACATTGAACATCGTGGGCGAAGTGTGGACAGGCGAACCGGCATTTCTTGCCGGCTATCAGAAAGATACTTTTCTGCCGAGACATTTCAACACAAACCTTCCCGCGTTAACTGATTTCGGTTTACGCGATGTGTTTGTAAAATACTTGTCCGATAAAAATAATTTGTTTAACATTTTTGAATTGCTTGCAAAAGATTATTTGTATAAAAATCCGAACAACCTGGTTACGTTTGTCGATAATCACGATCTGCCGCGTGTGATGTATTTTGCCAAAGGCAATTTTGACAAAGCAAAAATCGTTTATACAATTCTGTTAACAACTCGCGGTATTCCGGAAATTTTCTACGGTTCCGAAATAGGAATGGTTGGAACTACCGACGATGGGACGCTCCGGGTTCCGTTCCCCGGAGGTTTTCCGCACGATACCAGAAATGCTTTTACAAGAGAAGGCAGAACGCCTGAAGAGAATGATCTTTTTAATTTCTTGAGGGAATTGCTTCATCAGCGGGAAAAATTTTCGGCTCTATCCCAAGGAAGACTTGCTCATTTTCCACCTAGCAAGAATCTTTATTTCTATTTCAGAATTTTAGGCAAAGAAAAAATGCTGGTCGTAATAAACGATAGCAAGGATATTAATGTTGCCGATCTCTCCGTTGCAAAAGATTTGATTTCTAAAAATTCAAAACTGGTAAATGTAAAAACGGGCGCGGCAACAAATTTGGATTCAACAATGCGGTTGGAAGTAGCGGGCATGAGCGCGGAGATTTTTAAAATATCTGAGTGATCGGTTTAATTTCTGAAGACCACCGTAAAAGTTGTTCCCTTTCCCTTTTGGCTTTCAACTGTTATGGTTGCGTTGTTCAACTCGCAATGTTTCTTCGCAATGGCTAATCCCAGACCCATTCCTTCAAACGATCTGGCATAAGTATTATCTTCTTGAGAAAAAACCTTGAACAAAAGAGGCAGGTAGTCTTCGCGAATTCCAACGCCGGTATCTGTAACTTCAACGGTTATTTGGTTATTCTCATTGCGGTATAGAACGGTTTCAACCTTGCCGGATTTAGTGTACTTAACTGCGTTATCTATCAACTGATTGAAAATCTGGTAAACACTATGTTTATCGGCTACCATTCCGGCTTCTGTAAGATTATTTATCAAAGAGAATTTGAGATTGTTGCCCGCAGCTGCAATGCGATACTTTTTATAAATGTCGTTGAGAACATCTTCTACCAAATCTATTTGCTCTATGTTGTAATCATAAGTGCCGGTTTGAAGCTGAGACATTTCGAGTATAAGATCGATAGTGCGCTGAATCCTTCTACCCTCGCGTTCGATGATGTTAATACTCTCGCAGACATCCTTGTTGGTACTTTCATCAAGATCAAGTTTCATCAGATTCGTAAAATTCATAATCACGTTCAGCGGCGTTCTAATCTCATGAGAAATCGTTGCAAGGAATTCCGATTTCAATTCTTCGGATTTTCTTTTTTGACGCGATGCTTCAAGAAATGCCGCTTCAGCTTTTTTCTTTTCCGTAATATCCTGAACAATACCTTCGTAGTAAGCAAGCATTCCGTTTTCATCCCTTACCGCGCGTGCTGTTTCGCGAAGATAAACCAATGTACCGTCCTTCATCACCCATTCCGATTCAAAATCTTTGAGCTTGCCGTATTTCTTTAACGCTTTCTTGAATCCTTCTCTTTTATCCAGACTTAGTATGCAATACTCTTCAAAATTTAATTCATCAAAAAAGTTTGCGGACGAATACCCCAGCATGTTAAGAAAGATGTTGTTAACGCTTTTTAATTTACCGTCGAAGTAGATCTGATAATAACCGATTGTAGCGTTATCGTAGATTTGAAGAATCAGTTTGTCGTTTTGCTCGCTGGTGTGCCGGTGATTTTTTATTTCCGTAATGTCTTTGTTGCAAACGTGTCTGCCGATATAATTGTCATCGTCGTCATAAACCGCTTGGCAAACACTTGCTATCCATCTAATCTCGCCGCTTTTGGATATAATTCTGTACTCGTCTGTGCAAAGGTTATTTCCTTCAGCAATTAGTCTGTCATGCTTATCCAGTTTTTCAACATCTTCGGGATAAATGATTTTTCTTAGGAAGTCTTTATCGGTTAACATTTCTTCCGCATCATAGCCGGTTATCATTTTGCACGACGGTGAAACATAATTTACGGATGAGTCCGGGTTTATCCAGTAAATCCAGTCATCTGAAAACTCGGCGATTATTTTGTAAAATTTTTCTCGACATGCCATGCAAATACTGGAGGTATCACTATTACTTTTATCTTGATGATCGGTAAGGTTTTCGGCGGTTTTGAAATTTCCTGCTAATGATGTTATAACATTTTCATTTAGCATGTAAGTAGCTCCTTTCAAATTGCCATTTTTTCAAACAACGTGCGGAAAAAAGAAAGTGGAATTGAAAACTTTTACAATCCTCCCAGCCAAAAGGATGTCATTTCAATTCCACTCAGAGGGTGCGGTACAAAGGTAACCTCCAAAGTTAAAAATTCTAATTACTATGAGACGAACGATGAAATAATGCGACGAGCGATAAGAGTATATCTTTTTAGAGCAGTTTTTTGAATGTGTGGCTGTATCTTTGACTCACCACCAGTTTCTCATGGTATCCTTTCATGCTCACCTGAAGCCGATAGCTGCTGATCGGTTCGAACTTTTCTGCATAATCAACATTTATCATTGCCTGTTTGTGAATTCTAACAAACTTGTTCTTTGGTAATTTCTCTTCCCAGTAAATCATAGATTTGCGAAGGAAAAACTTTTTCTCGCCGTAAAGATAAAGCTGAGTATAATCTCTAAGCGTCCTGATCAAAACAATATTCTTCACGGGATAAAAGCCGGGATTCCTTTTGTCGTTAATGAAAATATGATCTGCGTAGTTAAGATGTTTTTTGTTTTTTTTCGTTTTGCCGGATAATAATCCGTTGCCTGCCGTCGTGCCGGATTCTTCGTCTTTTGTAGTAACTCTGTTCAGGAACTGCTGCCTTTTTCTAAACTGCGAAGATATTGCGCTGATAAGTTCTTCCGACGTAAATGGTTTTGTTATATAATCGTCCGCGCCAAGAATCATTCCCTTGCGAAGATCTTCTCTTTGGGTTTTTGCAGTCAAAAAAATAAAAACCGGAATTGCAAAGTCTTCGTGCTTTTTTAATTCTGCCAACAATTTGTAGCCGCTGTAATCCGGAAGCATTATATCGCATAAGATCAGGTCAGGTTTGAATTCAACCATCAGTTTCAATCCGTCCATCCCGTTATAAGCTGAAGAAACATCGTAGTCGTGTTCTTTAAGCAGCAGAACAACATTTTCTGCAAGATCAATGTTGTCTTCAATCAGCAGTATTTTTTTCATTTACGATTACCGTGGAATTGATACGCGAAATTGAGTTCCTTTGTTTACTTCGCTTGCACACTGAATCCGTGCTTTATGAATTTGTCCCAACTTCTTCACAATCGCTAAACCAAGTCCCGCGCCGGGAATAGTTGAAACATTTTTGCCTCTAAAGAACGGTTGGAAAAGATTTTCAAGATCAGCTTTGTTGATGCCGATGCCTTCGTCGCGAATTGTGAACTCAACAAATTTCTTTTCCGTTTTAATATCCATCTGAATCTGTCCGCCTTGCGGCGAAAACTTGATTGCATTGTTAATGATATTTAAAAGAATTTGTTTCAGAATGAATTCGTTGCATTTAATTGCGTTCAATCCGCTTTCGATATTTACGTTAACATAATGAGTGCTGCTGATATTCACGGCAACCTCATCAAGAATATCATTGATGAATTTTCTGAGGTTGATCTTCTTTAGTTTTAGTTTCTCCTTTGACGATCCGAACTTATAAAGAGCGGTAATCCGATCAACGGTATCTGTCAAATAGTTAATTGATCTTTTGATTTTTGAGATAATCTCAATCTGGCGTGCTGTATTTTCTTTCTCGATATACAGTTCAAGCAAATCAACAGAGCTTTGCAAGGTCGATAGCGGAGTTCTGAATTGATGAGAAGTTGACGTGATAAATTCCGACTGAAGTTTTTTTAACCTCGTGTTAAAAACGTTTTTCTGTTTTAAAAAACTAACGGTGCGATGTTTCGGATTTCCCGCGCCGGTTTTCAAATTTTTCTTTTTTTGATTCATCTTTTCTCCCCTGCCTTTTGTTATTTGGAGCTCACCTTACGCAGTTTTTGGGAATCCATCCCTTTTGGGTCTCCTTTCTTTATTGAGATCTCAAGTTATTTTTCTTAGACCACTAAAGGAAGTGAGACCTTCTTTTCTAATTTACCGGGAATAGTTAAATGAATTTCTTGCTCTCTCATGCTCTTGATCATGCTCTTGATCATGCTCTTGATCATGCTCTTGATCATGTTCATGTTCTATAACATACTTATTCAGAGCAAAGATAGGACTAAGAACGATAGCCTGCCTCGACTTGCGCTGCCTCGATTCATCCATCGTGCCGAAGCGGGTCGGGCAAGGCGGGCATGAGCAAGATTTCACCTTTCTTTTTTTGCGTAACTTAAATTACTCATGTGCCCCGCCATGAAACATGAGTTCGCCTGCAGTTACCTTCATCTTCAAATGATTCTGTTTCGGAGGAAACGGACAAGTAGCATACTTTGTAAAAACGCAGGGCGGATTGAACGCTTTGTTGAAATCAATTATTGTTTTTCCCGTTGAATCGACTTTAGCAGCATAGACAAATCTTCCGGCGCCATAGGTTTCATCGCCGCTGGTTTCATCTGCAAATATTATGAAGTAATGATCATCTTCCAGTAACGCTTGCAAGCTGTACTCTTTTCCGTCTTTCGTAAAAACCAAATCGCCGGGAGAAATATCTTCTTCAACTTTTCCCAAGATGTTTGCAATAGAAACTTTTTTAGGAGGATTGAACGGCACAAGTTTGGCTTCCAATCTCCAATCGGAATTTACAGGGTAAGTATCTATTCCCTTAAACGACTTAACGAGAGGCGCATCCACATCGCGCAGCCGGACGTAGTAATCTCCGCTCCGATAAATTATGAACCATCTAAGCGATCCATACGAAAGAACGGTGGGAGTTCCCTGCATATCATTTTTTAATACCATTGAAGTTACCGTTTTGCCGTCGCATGTAACGTCAGCGCCGTTTTCAATATTGATAGTTACGACTGAATCTTTTAATGTGAAAGTACCCAAGTAGTCCGGAGCTTTTCCCTCCGGGAAAACGATATCGTTATTTTTGCCGCTGCCGAATTTATTCTCGCCTTGTTTCAAAGCAAGCAGTCCGACAAGGTTCAGCCAGCCGTCTTCCTTTTTCAAATTCTCGATTCGCTTGTTGTGCCAATCTTTAATTTGCGAAATGTATTTGGAATCCCCTTTTTCCTCCAGCGTTTTACTGCACGATACTATCATGAAGGAAAACGCGATGGAACAAATAAGTAAAACGATTTTTTTCATATTGATAACCCTATGCTTTCTTTATGATGTAATTCCATGACCACATGCTTTATGTGCAAAAATAGTTAAGCAATCGTTCGAAAGAAACACCGGGTTATATTAATTTCCTTTCTATTACACTGCATACGACAGCAATGATCAGTTCATCGTGACCGGCACGCTCATCATATCTCAAATTGACTCCGCACAAATTCAAGGGAGCTGGCAATTAGCCGCCATTAACAATGCACAAAAGACGGGACCGCAAAACGGATCAGACAGTTTATCGGGAGTGTTCAAAAAAGGTGCTGTCAGCATTAATTTAAATCCGAATTTCGTCGATAATAATGTGGTGCTGCAAGGCACTATTAGCTCAGACGGATTCAACGGCAAATGGGAATGGATCGGTTTTGCAGGCGTTCTTAACAGCGGCGGTTTCAACGCTGTTAGAAAAGGAATTTGACGGCGTCAATCCGTACAATTCTGTTTGAATATAAAAATTATTTTAATACCTTGTATTTAATCGAATTGAATTTGTGATTAATTCGTTAGAAATTTTAAGGAGAAACGGGGGTGCGCCCGGCGAACCAATTATTGGTACTGACAGTATGGCTAAGAAACCCAGCTACTTAAATACTAAGCGAAGCAACGAAACTCCGCCGAAGACATATTCGTTGACCGAAGAGCAGCATCAATTCAAAACTCTGCTTGAAAACAGTCCGGATAGTATTTACTTCAAGGATTTAAACGGGAAATTCACAAGAGCAAGCAATGCTACTGCTAAAAAATTAGGTTATAAGCGCGTTGAAGATTTAATAGGAAAGACCGATTATGATATTTTTGGACCGGAACATGCCGACCAAGCATTTAAGGATGAACAGCAAGTAATCGAAACCGGAAAACCAATTATTGGCAAAGAAGAGAGAGAAGACTATCCTGACGGAAGAATTACATGGGCTTCAACTTCCAAAATGCCTCTTTTTAACAGCGAAGGAAATATAATCGGAGTGTTTGGAATTACTCGCGATATTACCGTAAGAAAACTAATTGAAGAAAAGATAAAAGAGAGTGAACAGACCTACCGAGCTTTGTTCGAAAGTTCCAACGACGGAATCTTCTTTACTTCCGAGGGAATAATTATAGATTGCAATCAAGCAGTACTTGATATTTTCAGATGCGGACGTGAATTTATTGTCGGTCGCCCGCCTTCCGATTTTTCTCCTCCGGTTCAACCCGACGGACGTGATTCATTCGAATCCGCTAACGAGAAAATAAATGCCGCATTCAATGGTACCCCTCAGCATTTTTACTGGCAGCATGTAAGACCCGACGGTTCGTTAATCGACTGTGAAATTTCTTTGAAGGCTATTATAGCTAGAGGAAAAAAAATAATTTATGCCGCCATGCGCGATATAACCGAGAAAAAATTAATAGAAGAAAAAATAAAGAGAAATGAAGAGTTGTACCGCGCATTGTTTGAGAATTCTGCCGACGGCATGTTTTTAATGACAGATGTTTTTTTAGACTGTAATCAGGCGGTCTGCAACCTTTTCCACTGTGAAAGAGAGGATGTTATCGGTCACTCTCCGGTTGATTTCTCCCCGGAGGTTCAGCCCGACGGGAAAAATTCCCTTGCTTCTGCAACGGAAAAAATCAACAAAGCCTTAAAGGGAATTCCCCAGAGATTTTATTGGATGCACAAGACTAAAGATAATATCCTTATTGATGCTGAAGTTTCTTTGAACGCGATTACAATATCGGGACAAAATCTAATTCAAGCTGTTGTAAGAGACATTACGGAAAGAATGCAATCGGAAAAAGTCCGCGAAGCTCTTTACGATATTTCCGAAGCAGCGTACACCGCAACTGATATGTACATGCTTTATGAAAAAATCCATAAGGTTGTTTCTTCCCTGATGCCTGCAAAAAATTTCTATATATCTCTATACGACGAAAAAACGGAGATTATTTCGTTCCCGTATTTTGTTGATGAATTTGATCCCCCCCAGCCGTCGAAAAAACTTGGCAAAGGTCTTACAGAGTACGCTCTACGCAAAGGCTCTCCTATTTTGGTTGATGCAGAAACA
This sequence comes from Bacteroidota bacterium, assembly GCA_021820065.1. GTDB lineage: Bacteria > Bacteroidota > Ignavibacteria > Ignavibacteriales > Melioribacteraceae > Fen-1258. The sequence continues at coordinate 46,903 of JAKAEE010000010.1, forward strand.
GATAAAAAATTGCGCGCTTCTGGAGAGGTTGAACTTGTCGGCGCACCATCAGCAATTTGGCTTGGCGTTCCGCTTAATGTTGGCGGAAAAACAATCGGTGTAATTGTAGTTCAAGATTATGAGAACGAAGAAGCTTACGGCTTAGATGAAATGCAACTGCTAACATTCGTTACCGAACAGGTTGCACAAGTAATTGAAAGAAAACGAACTTCAGACGCTCTTAGAAAATATGCTGATGAGCTGAGGCAACTTAACCAGACGAAAGACAAGTTTTTCTCTATCATTGCACATGATTTGAAAAATCCATTTATCACAATCATGGGTTTTTCGGATCTTCTTCTTTCGGATTATGAAGAACTGAGCGATCAAGAAAGATTGTACTATATTCAGGAAATGAAAAAATCCGCCGACCTCTCACACAATCTTCTTCAGAACTTGCTGCAATGGTCGCGTTCGCAAACGGGCAGAATAGAATTCAGCCCGCAGCCGATCGACATTAAAAAAGTAATTGATGAAAACATAGAACTTCTCAGAGTCGCCGCCGAAAGAAAACAGATCAGCATGATAAGCAACACGCAAGAGGACTTAATTGTTTTTGCCGACGAAGACATGTTGAACACTATTCTACGGAATCTTCTTACCAATGCATTAAAATTCACTAATAAGCACGGGGTGATAACCGCGGAGACCAAACGGATCGATTCGTTTGTCGGAATTGAAATAAAAGACAACGGCGTTGGAATGCCGGAAAACGTTAGAGAAAGTTTGTTCAAACTCGATGTAAGCCATTCCTCATTGGGAACTGACAATGAAGCGGGCACGGGTTTAGGATTAATTCTCTGCAAAGAATTTGTAGAAAAACACGGCGGATCGATCTCAGTTGAAAGCGAAGTTGACAAGGGAACAACTTTTAGATTTACTTTACCCATCCAGAAATAAAATTCTTCAAAAGCTTTTGCATTTCTTTTCGCAATCTAATAGCATTTTATGAAAAGCCGCGATTTTATCCCGTCAAATTATTCTACACTTACGGAAAAAGAAATGGTCAACGTGTTAAAGTTCAAACTGAAGTTTTAAGTAGCCGTAGCTTGAGTTGTTCGAAATATCGCGCGTGGCATTTTTCTGAATGATCTGCCTGAATACCAGATCCAGGAACACTTGCCGGATCGGTTCGTATCTCATTCCAAAAGTAAAAATGTTGGTGTTAATTCTCTCGCCATCCAGAAACTCGATGTTAACAGGATCTATATTATCTCGATGAGCAACAAACACATCTCCGCCGGAATTGAAAATCAAATTGCCGAACGAATCATAAATATTGGCTCCGTGACGGATATGCTGAAAATCGAAATTGAGTCTGAGCGATGCGTTTGCGTTATATGCTAATCGCAAAAATATTTCGTCAGAATTCGGACCGATTTGATCACCGAGAATTTGTCCCCACGACGTATAAGTGTCTTTCGGATTGTTGTGCGAGTAAACGTAAGGGCGAATTCTTGTGTATTCAAAAATTAAGGAGAGATCACTAATGGAAAACGGCGAGTACCAGAATGCCGCCAACTTGTAGCCGGTTTTGTTTATGTAGTTGGACAAGTTCTGAAGATTCCCGAACGGATCATCGTCCATATAAAACGTAGCCTGAAACTCCAAATCTTTTATAAAGTGCGTTTCAAGATCGAACCACAACATTCCGTTATCTCTATCTTGCAACGACATTTCCTCAAATTTGTAGAATGCGAGCGGATTAAGATAAGCCAGTTCGATCCCTCGTCCGGAATAAACTATTGATTCGCCTAAACCAAAATCAAAAAGATTTTTGAAAGAAAGTTTGAACCGGTTCGTTGCAATATACTTTGTATAGTTTGCGTCGCGGATCGGATCAAACTCCCCGACGGTTGACGCATGCCATGAAGTAAAGCTGAAAATTCCGTAATTAAAATCCAGCTTTATAAAATCCAGCAGCGGATGATCGCCGGATAAAACAAATTTGCTTTCGTAACCGTAACCAAATTTTATTTTTTCTCTGCCGAGTTCAATTGCAAGACTCATATCTTCTGCCGGGCGCGAAAAATAGCGAAGGTATCCTTCCGTAAAATCATAATTGCTAATGTTTTCAATATTCTCAACGTACTTAAAATTATATTTCATCCGTGGATCAACAACAGCGGCAAATCCCGCCGATCCTTTAATTCCGCCTTTGATAACACTCAAACTGTATCCAAGTTTTTCAAAGAACGTTCCTCTAAACCGGAATCCGATATCAAACAATTCCGCGTTGTTGATCTTTGGCGAAAAATTCTGACCGTGAACGTATCTGCCGAGAAGATTGAGATAGAAATTCGCATCGTTCTTCCTGAATGCATAAATGTATTTTATTTTGTCGCCAAGAAGATCGGACGGATTGGATGAAAAACACGTCGCACCGCGGAACATTTGGTACGTGTTCGTGCTGTCGGCTTTATCGTCATAAAACTCGTTCTGATATTTTTTCAGCAATCCTTTTTCAGTTGAGCTCAACTCGCTGGATTTTGCGTCGATAGCCTCAAGAAATTTTCTTACTTCTTCGCGCGACATGCTTGGATTATCGTCATGAATGTTGTCAATAATCTTTTTGACTTTCATCTCTTTAAGGAATGTGTAAACATCATGATCGATCGGAACGTTTTCCTGTTGGGAGAAGGAAATAGAAGTAAGGAGTAAGAAGTAAGTAGTAAGTAGAAAAAAGAGAGAAACTTTGATATTTATTTTTTTCATAATTCTATGCGTCAACATTTTTAGGTGCAAGAAATTTGTTATAAAGAATTAATCCTATAGCCGTTACAACGCCAATCAAACTAAAGACGATCCAAAGCATAGTCGGATTGTGAAGTTTATCTACAAAATGAACATACAAATTTGCGCCGAGAATTCCACCTATGCCGCTTCCAAGCACGCCGTACAAAAACGAATAACCAAGGTAGAGCGCTTTTTTATCTTCCGGCGCTATCAATCCGACATAACTTATAAATTTGGGATGAGCGGTCATTTCGCCGATAGAAAAAATAATTATACCGGCAATAAAAACAAACGGGTGGGTTGAAATGGCAAGGATCGCAACGCCGATGGTTCCAAGAATTATTCCAGTGATCATTGTCGGCAGCGCTTTTGTGTTTTTTACAATTTTGGAAACTAGAAGCTGCAGTAAAATAATCGTCCCCGCGTTGATCACTGTAACGTGTTCAACATCAAACTTCCAATTTGGATTGGACATAAATAAACTGAGGAAAGAATTTACAGCATTGTTGATCGGAGTTTTATCAACGTAATCTTTGAAGTACCAGAGCACGGAATCAAACTGCTGGAAATACAAAATCCAAAAACCGGAATAAATTACGATCATAACAATGAAGCGAAAATCTTTAAGCACCAGGGCAGCTTCAGTCAAAACTTGTCCGAGAGATTTGGAGTTCTTCGGTTTCTCCGGCTCTTTGTAAACAAAAAGATTAAGAAGAAGCAGCCAGCCGGTTCCAACAGCCGCCATAACAAAAACGTACGAATAAGATATGTCTTTCAGCATCGGAACAAGTATGAGCGGAAAAAGAAAAGCGCCAAGGTTAATCGACCAATAATAAACTCCAAATGCTAATGTTGAATTTGTCTTGTCCGTAACGCGGGCGATGGTTCCGGAGATGATGGGTTTAAATGTTCCGGCGCCGATTACCATAAAAATCAAACTAGCAAAGACAACTGAGTACGAGCTAACAAATCCTGTCAACAAATAACCGAGACTCATCACAATAAACGCAAAGATAAGAGTTACGCGGTAACCGAATCTATCCGCGATCGCTCCGGCAACTATTGGAAGCAGATACAGAAGCGGCTGAAATGTGCTTGTAATTACTCCGACGCTTTCTTTGGAAAATCCAAGTCCGCCTTCTGCGACGGACAAAACCAAATACACCGAAAGAATTGAGCGAACGCCGTAATAAGATCCGCGCTCAAAAAATTCCATCGTTATAACCGTCCAGAAATTTTTTGAGAAAGAACGGAAAGATGATTTCTTATCTTCTGTAGTATCAGCCATTTGTAATCCGTTTGAGCTTAATTGCCATATCGGGGAATGTACCTCTGTTGATGCAAGAAAGAAGATTTCGTGGGAACGGAAAATTTTCTAACGTGTTAGGTAAAGTGAAATCATTTCGTTTAAGATAAATTTCTTTAAAGAAGTGGAATATAGAATTCATTAATTTCCAAATAAAGTTGGTTTAGAGCTACGCTTCGTTACTTCATCAAACGAGTCTCCCCAGATTTCGGAAAGATTTTCTGTGTGAATATAATCGGAATAATATTTTTGCAGCAAATCGCTTTCGCTGATATTTTCCAACCGTTCTTTTATGCAAGCTACATTAAGAGGGTCTATTTCAATTCCGATAGAATTTCTTTGAAGCTGCAGTGCTGCTGATAAAGTAGTTCCGGTTCCGGCAAATGGATCAAAAATCGTATCGCCAATTTTTGACGAACTTAGAATTATTCTCAGTAATAAAGCAATTGGTGATTGTTGTTTATGAATTCTTTCTCCATTCTTATCACGAAGAGCTTCATTGACGGCAAAGTAACCGGAAGTAAGTTCACGGATATCATCCCAGACATCCGTAACATACATACCGTTTTCTCTTTCGTATTTATAGTTTGCTGGCATTGGTGGAGAAATTCGAAGCTTGTTAAAAACTCTTGGCATTTCTCCCTTAGTTGCGAAGGCGATGACTTGAAATTGTTTCCCATATCGATAACTGCCGGGAACCGCAGAAGTTTTTTTCTTCCATATAATTAAATTTTGAAAAGACCATTTGGATTCTCTCAAACATTTCAGAACAGCTTCGGTATTCTTTTCACGTTGCATAAAATAAATGGCACCGCCTTCTTCGGTAAGATAGTAGCTGTTCTCACAAACTTCTTTCATCATCTTCCAATAGTCTTCGCTTTCCATTAAGTCTTCGTGATAAGAATATTCCTTGCCTTGATTGAACGGCGGGTCCAAAAAAGTCAAATGGATTTTATCCTTAACATTCTTTGTGCGAAAAATTTCTAAACAGTTTCCGCTAATTATTTTGTATCCCATAAGATTCTTTCTTTTAATCCCACTGTAATTTATTACAAAAATTCGTTTAATTCTCTACCTTTTTACGCGGGACAATTTACCAATCAGCTCTAACACGCCATTGATAAAAGTTAACGGATGAGGAGGATTTCCGGGAACGTACAAATCAACTTTGTGTGTTTCTAAAAACTTTCTGTTCAGTGCGGCACTATTCTGGAAAACTCCGCCGCTGATTGCATCAACGCCGCATAGAATTACAATTTTTGGAGAGGGAATTGCATCGTAACATATTTGAAGAGGTTCCGCCATATTTTCCGTAATCGGTCCGGTGATAACAATTCCGTCCGCATGTCTTGGCGACGCGACAAAATTGATTCCAAACCTTCCCATATCAAAATTCACATTACCCGCTGCGTTGAGTTCCAACTCCGCGCTGTTATCTCCGCCGGCAGAAACTTGTCTTAATTTTAGCGATCCTCTAAAGAACGAAACAATTTCTTTTCTTATCAATTCAGAATTCAATTCGATCGCTTTATCATCACCTTCTTGAACAATTAATTTTTTTCTATCATTTGCTGCCAGTTTATAATCGCTCGTAAATTTAATCTTAGCGGGAAACTGAAAAGCACATTCTCCGCAGAATGAACATTTTCCTAAATCAATGCTAACCGGATTTACTGTAATTGCATTTGTCGGACAAATTTTAGCAAGCGCTTCTTCATCAACTTTAATTTTTGAAATTACCGGCCGCCCTCTAAACGGTTCATTAAGAGTAACTTTGGTAACATCTTTTATAAACTGCTTTCCTTGATGCCTCAATATTTGGATAGCTTTTATCATAAATCAAACCCGCAGTAAGAAAGATTGAAACTTTTGTTGCAGATGGGAAAATCGGAAATTTCATTTTTGCGAACAGCGAGCGCCAATGCAAGCCAATTATGGAAAGAGGGATCTTTTATTTTATAGTGAATCAGCTCGCCATTTTCACCGGTGATTGCACAATGGCAAATTTCACCGCGCCATCCTTCAACCAAAGAAATCAAAAAGGAATTTTGTTTCGGATTTAATAACAGCCGCTTGTTTGATTCTACGTCGGGAATATTTTTCAACAAACTTTTTATGTACTTGATTGACTGCCGAATTTCTTCGCGTCTAATTTGAGTGCGGGAATAAACATCGCCGTGATGTTTTATAACCGGTTGATGATCCATACGTCGATAATATAAAGAAGGATGCGATGCTCTAATGTCCCGGTTTAAACCGGAAGCTTTTGCAGTCATTCCAACGGCGCCGATACTGTGTGCTTGTTCAAAAGTTACAACGCCGGTTTTTTCTAATCTTGAAAGACTGCCCGGGTTGTGCATTAACTTGTCGCTCATTTCCTCAAAATCCGGTTCATACGCAGAAAGAATTTTGAGCAATTCGTCGCGCAGTTCGGTTGTAAAAGAGTAATTATTTTGGAAAGCTCTGATTAAACCATTGGCTAATCTGTTCCCGCTCCAGTTTTGAAAGAAATTAATAATTGGCGTACGCAGTCTTCCAAAAACCGATGCACCTAACTGATACGCAATATCGGCACAGATGGCGCTCAAATCTCCGGTGTGAATTGCGATGCGTTCAAGCTCTAAAGCGAGAGTTCTAACAAATTGTAAATCATCAGGGGGCTCATAACCGCAAAGCGACTCCCACAAATTTGCAAACGCAGTTGTGTGCCCAACTGTTGTATCGCCGGCAATTGATTCTGCAAGCAATGTTCTTTGCAGCAAATTATTTTTTAATAAGAATAAATTTTCAACTCCGCGATGCTGATAGCCCAACTGAATTTCCAAATGCTGGATTTGCTCGCCTTTGCAGATAAATCTAAAATGTCCCGGTTCTATAACACCGGCATGTATCGGTCCAACACCAACTTCATGCAATTCTTCACTATCAATTTTGTAGAAAGGATAATTTGATATTGACGCCGACTGATCGAACCGCGAACAGGAATATCTCACGGGTTTCAGCCACGGATGATCGCTATATTTTACGCCGAAGTTCTCGCTGATTTCCCTTTCGAACATATTGAAGTTAAGATTGCAAGCAGTAAGCGATGGATAAACTTTTGCAGCATTAGTCTCAATCTCGGCGGATGTAAGTTTTATTCTTGCCTTGAAATCATTTGCGATGCAGCAGATCAACCGTAATTTATTTTGGAAAGGGAACGCAAAATAGCTGACGCAGTGGTTATGAGCATCTTTCAAAAAGGAAACATTCGTCTCTAAGAATTCTTCGTATTTCAGAATAGGAATTGTGTTGAAAGGAATCGTCTCGTTATTTTTTATCGTAATGTAATTTCTCATCTATTTCTGTTTTACAAATTTTCCAAAAAGTTAGTGTATTAGTTTTATAGCTGCGTTAATTAAATTAACCATCGCGGCTGGCGGAAAAAATCCCAGATAAATAACTAAGAATAAAAGAAGAAATTGAGGCGCCGCTTCCATCGGACTAATTTTTTCAACCGGTTCTTTTATTTCCTTTTCTCCGCCGGTTTTCTGAAAGAGCAGTTTAAAAATGTTTTCTCCAAACGACCAAAGAATTACCGTCAACAGAATTCCAACAAGGACGATTATCCAGAGATACCCTTTTGCAAATAGTGAGGAAAAAATCATAAACTCGCTGACAAACATTCCGGATGGCGGGACCGCGGTAATCATAAAAAATCCCAGCAGCAAAACGAGAGCACCGCTTATATTTTTTTCAAAGTAACCGCCGGTTTCTTTAATGAACTTACTTTTCAAAATGCGAAAGACAGAACCGAACTGATAGAACAAAGCTGCTTTTGTGAACGAATGAAGAATCACATGTAATATCGCGCCAAAGTAACCAATGCCCGTCATCGATAAACCGAGCATAACAATTCCCATATGCTCGATGCTGGAATAAGCAAACATTCGTTTATAACTTTTTACTCTTATCATGTAAGCGGCGGCGATAAAAATTGAACTGATTGCGCTTATGATCATAACCGTGTTCGCCCACCCAACAATATTTGTTTTCGAAACCACTGCATACATTCGAAAGATGCCTATAAATCCGACATTCATTAACGCGCTTGAAAAAATTGCAGCGGCGGGCGAAGGCGCTTTATCTTTAGCATCAATTCCTGCTGTGTACATCGGAACCAAACCTGCTTTAACTGTATAGCCTGTAAAGATGAACAGGAAAGCCGACTTGAGCCAGAACTTGTCTAGCTTCACGGCGTTCTTCATCATATTTGAATAATACAAATCTCCAATCTTAGCTTGTTGAACCGCTAAACCCAGCAACAAAATTCCCATAAAGATTAACGCAACACTTATCGAACAGATGAAAATATATTTCCAGGTTGCTTCAAGAGTACGTTCCGTTCTTCTATGATAAATTAAAACCGAGGAACTTAGCGTTGTTAACTCAACAAAAATCCACGCTATCGCAACGTGATCTGCAAGATAAGCGCAAGTGATGGATGCAATTAAAACAACGTACGCCGCAAAGTAGCTGCTGCGTTGTTTAGCGGTATCGCCGCGTTTTTCAAGATAAATAAAACTGTAGTAAGCTGAGGTTGTGTTGAGCAAACTAAGAACGGTAAGAAGTAAAAGCCCAATTGCGTCTGCAGTAAAATATTCCAACTGACTTTGATTTACATAATAAAATTGAAATACTGTAAAAATCCATTGCACCGCAACGAACAAAGTTACCATGAGGTAGTTGACTTTCTTATTCCTATTGGAAAGAAGTGCGGTGGCGATTAGGGCTGTCAGTATTAAATACAATCCGATTATCATCGACTAGTCTCTCAATCGATTTAGTTGATGCACTTCGGCTTCCTTAAACACATCGCCAATTTTATTTGCAAAAATTCCCAGCACAAAGACTGTTACAAAGATATCGAGCAAAACTCCAAGGTTAACCAACATCGGCATTTCATTACCAACCGCAAGTGAAAATACAACCACGCCGTTTTCAAGAATGATAAAGCTCATAACATGAGTGATGATTTTCCGGCGCGAAATAATTAAGTAAAATCCGGTAAACAAAGTTGAGATGGCGACGACAAAATAAATGTTTTCGAAAAATCCGCCTCTAAGCGTACTTGCAAGATAAAATGAAGTTAGTATAACTCCGGTTACGATAAACAATGATGTGAAATTGGAAACATACGGTTCGGTTTCGCGCGAAATTTTATTTTTCTTAATCAGGTAATCTAAAAAGTACGGAATCACTATTGATTTGAAAATGATCGTCTCCAGTAAAAGCAAAATCAAGTTGACGGTATTAATTTCGTTAAGACGAATAAAAAAGACGCCGAACAAAAGCACGCCCTGTAACGCGATTACCTTTATGAACGTTCTTAATCTAATTGCCGTAGCACAGACGAACAGAGTCATTATAAAAATTATAAGTAAGATATTTATCATAGTGCTATAAAAGTTTTTAGCTGAATTTCCCTATCAAAATCATCACGCCGATATATATCAATGCCGCCACCGACGAGAGAGCAAAAATAAATTGCGGATTCTGGTTCATTCTAAATCGGGCAATAAACGATTCAATCGTTCCGATAAGGACGGCATACAAATATTGAATTCCGAAAAAGATAATTACGTTTAAGTACAACGGGAAAAGCGATGTAAAAAATAAATTTGCAATTAACGCGCCGTACACCGCAAACTTGAGACAACCCGCATAGAGAATTAATCCCAAGTCAAATCCGCTGTTATCGAGAATCATTACTTCGTGAATCATCGTCAATTCGAGATGAGTCTTCGGATCGTCAACCGGCATTCTGCTGTTTTCAATTATGCCGAGCATGAAAAAAATAGTTGCAGCCAGAATTCCGATTGAATAAGAGATAAAAGACGTGACCGAGAATGTGTAATGGATAGCATTAAAAATTTGATAGAAAGAAGAATATCCGGTTAGCAATCCTAATGAACCGAGAAGAATGAAAAATGCCGGTTCAGCAAGCATCGAAAATAGCGCTTCGCGGCTTGCGCCCATTCCTTCAAAGCTGCTGCCCGTATCAAGTGCCGAAATGATGTTGAAGAATTTTCCAAGACCTAAAAGATATGCGAACAAAATGAAGTCGCCGTTGAAAGAGAGAAACGCTTTTTCCTGTCCAAACGGAACGAACAACGCCGCAACAATTACCGTGCTTAAATAAACTGCGGGCGCAATTCTAAAAATAAAGCTGCTCGTTGCGCTATAGACCGATCCTTTTTTTATTAACCGGATTATATCTTTGATCGGTTGAAAAATACCGGGACCTTTTCTGCCGGAAAAATTACTTACCGCGCAATTGATCCAACCGACGAAAAACGCACTGACAATTAATATTAGTATAAAACTAATCATATCAATTCCGTTAAAACATCTTATAAAATTCTAAAAACAATTTCAGAAAAGATTCTCCATACGCGTACAAAATTATCAGAATAATAAAAATCAGTCCGTAAAGAATGTAGTATTGAATTTTTCCGTTCTGCAGAAAATCAAAACGGTATAACAACTTTTTGATCAGCTTCACGTTCTTATCTATAACGTAATACTCAATTTTGTCGTATGTGCTCGATTCATATTTCTGAGGTGAAGGAAAAACATCTTGTATCACCACATCGCTCTTTTTGATACTCAGGACCGGTTCAATGAGATGAACATAATTTTTTACAAATGAGCTTGCCGTGTACTGCATTCTTTCATTCGGCGCCACGTAACCGCAGCCCCACGTCGGCTCAACGCTGATTAACTTTTTCTTCTCACTCCTCTTTTTTACCGAATATAAAATAAAAACCAGAAGCAGTATCAGTCCGCCGGTTAATCCAATATTGGCAAGAATATTTATTTGATTGAAATAAATTGAATAGCTTGTAGTGTTGATTGTGGGGACGAACAAAGAAATTGTTTGCCTGAGAGACATCAAAAAGAATTGCGGAACAATTCCTATCCCGATTATCAATGCCGCAATTAAATATTGCGGGAAAATCATTTTGTCGGAAACTTCGCGCGGTTCGACAGCATACTCACTTCTTTCTGTACCCAAGAAAACCGTTCCGAACACTTTAGTAAAACATAGAATTGCCAATCCGCCGATCAAAACAAGCGAGACAATTGCGGACAGCATGAAAAGTGATAAAGAAAAATTAAATGACTTCAACCCGCTGAACAATCCGGAATAAATTAAGAACTCGGATATGAATCCGTTAAAAGGAGGAAGCCCGCAAATTGCAACTGCAGCGATAAGAAACAGTGCAGTGGTCTTCGGCATTCGCTTTACCAAACCGCCGAGTTTTTCAATATTCAATGTGTGTGTTTGCTGGTAAACGCTTCCCGCGCCATAGAACAAAAGAGATTTGAATAGCGAGTGATTCAAAATGTGCAGCAATCCTCCGGCAAATCCCGTGATGGCGAGAAAATCATTTTTCAATCCCAGCCCTAAAGTGCCAAGCCCAATTCCTATACCGATGATTCCGATATTTTCAATGCTGTGATACGCCAGCAACTTTTTCAAATTATGCTGAACAATTGCAAGCATTACTCCGTACAAACCGGATAACATCGAGACAATTAAAATGATAACACCAATGACAACAAAATCACTTTTCAATAAAAGGATAACCCGAAGAATTCCATAGATGCCAAGTTTGATAATCACGCCGGACATCATTCCAGAAATGTGTGACGGTGCAGAAGGATGTGCGTAAGGGAGCCATGTGTGAAACGGTATAAACCCCGCCTTAAAACCGAACCCAATAAATATTAAAACAAAAAACGTTACGCTAAGCGCGGATGGAACTTGCTGAGAAAATATTTGGATGGCTTTAAAATCTTTTGAGCCGGTTGCTGTGATGACCCAAATGTATGCAACGGTTAAAAACAGAACACCAATATGTGACTGAATTAAATAATTTATTCCGGCTCTAATTGTTTCTTTATTCCAATATTCAAAGATTACTAACAAGAATGAAGATATCGCCATAATTTCCCACACTATCAGAAATGCTAAGAAATTCTGAACGATGCAGACAAATAACATTGAAAGATGAAATACTACGATCAACGAAAGGTGAAGGACTGTATTGTTAACTTTGTCTTTGTAATGCTCAAGATATTTTACACCGTAAAGCACACCGGTTAGAACAGTAAAATTGATTATCAAAATCATCCATGCCGAAAGTGCGTCTATTCTTAAAGGGATGTCGCCCAAAATAAAATTACCGGCAACAATGATTTCCTGTTCTTGGCCAACAAGCGCTTTTACGGCAAAGTACGACGAGACTATTACAATTAGGAATGTTACAGCAACTATACTACGTGAAAATAATTTTGCCATTTTTCTAATCGTGTTGTCCTGGCTTAGAGATAGTACAAGTTCTTAAGAAGATGCTGCAGAAAAATTTTTGAATAATTTTCCGCAAATATAAACAAAATAGAACAATTGAGGGAATACAGCGCTAATCTGCGTGTATTTATTTAAGGAGAAACTTCCTGTGCTTTAGCATTTCTGTTTTCTGTTTCAAGAAAATATTTTTTATTGAACCACAATGCTACGTTGACCAAACTAATCAGCACGGGCACTTCTACAAGCGGACCGATTACAGCGGCAAATGCTTCGCCGGAATTAATTCCGAACACAGCGATAGCAACAGCAATAGCAAGTTCGAAATTGTTGCTCGCTGCCGTGAATGACAAAGTTGCAGTCTTTGAATATCCGGCGCCGATTTTCTTTCCAGAATAAAACGAAACCAAAAACATGATTATAAAATAGATGACAAGCGGAATTGCGATGCGAATTACATCGAGCGGAATTTTAACAATGTATTCGCCTTTTAACGAGAACATCACGACGATTGTAAACAGCAATGCAATCAAGGTTATCGGCGAGATTTTCGGAATGAATTTTTGTTCGTACCATTGTTTGTTTTTAAGTTTCAGCAAAACGAACCGCGTTATCATTCCAGCCAGGAAAGGAATTCCAAGATAAATGAAAACACTCTGTGCAATTTGTCCGATGGTTATATCCACAGCAAAAGTTTTCAATCCGAGCCATGATGGAAACACTGTTAAAAAAACGTAGGCATAAACTGAAAAGAAGAGCACTTGAAAAATTGAATTGAACGCAACAAGTCCCGCCGCGTATTCGGTGTCGCCTTTTGCAAGTTCGTTCCAAACGATTACCATAGCTATACATCGCGCGAGTCCGATCATGATTAAACCCGCCATGTATTCCGGGTAGCCATGCAGAAAAATAATTGCAAGAAAGAACATTAGGAACGGGCCAATCAGCCAGTTTTGAACAAGTGAGAGCGAGAGAATTTTTACATTTTTAAAAACATCGCCGAGTTCTTCGTACTTAACTTTTGCCAGCGGCGGGTACATCATAAGTATCAGTCCGATTGCGATCGGCATGTTTGTCGTTCCAGATTGAAACGAATTCCAAAAATCAACAATGCCGGGGAAAAGATAACCGGAAAAAACACCGACAAACATTGCGAGAAAAATCCAAAGTGTTAAGTAGCGATCTAAAAATGATAGTCGCTTTATTACTTTTTCCATCTCACTGCCTCATTAATAAATAAGATTAAATAAATAGCCGACAATTATAATTCCCGTTGCAACTACTCCGACAAAAGTTAGAATCAGCGGCAGCTTCAAAACTTTCTTAAGTATAATTGTTTCCGGAAGCGACAACCCGATTACGCTCATCATGAATGCAAGCACAGTTCCGAGTGAAGCGCCTTTTTCCAACAGTGCTTGAACAATAGGAATTATCCCGGCGGCATTTGAATACATCGGTACGCCAATTAAAACCGAAACCGGAACGGACCACCAAGCGCTTTTTCCCATTAATCCAACCATAAAATTTTCCGGAACGTAACCGTGTATGCCCGCACCGACAGCAATTCCAATCACAATGTAAATCCATACTTTACCAACAATCTCATGAACAGCATCGAACCCGGAATTAATACGGTTCGAAAAAGGAATTTTCTCTTCTTGATATTCCAGATTGGCTGCGGTCATATTGCGCACCCAGTCTTCGACATATTTTTCCAGTTTAAGTTTACCGATCACACAGCCGGCGAATATTGCTATTGCTAATCCGGTTGTTACATAAATCAACGCGGTTTTCCAGCCGAATAACCCGAACAAGAGAACTACGGCAATTTCATTTATCATCGGTGCGGCAATCAAAAATGAAAAAGTTACTCCGAGAGGCACACCCGCTTGAACAAAACCTAGAAATAATGGTATGGCGGAACATGAACAAAATGGAGTTACAATACCCAGCATGCTTGCAAGAATGTTGCCGGTGAAAAGGGATTTACCGCCGAGGATTTTTCTCGTCCGCTCCGGTGAAAAATATGTTCGGATAATTCCAACAACAAAAACAATCAATGTTAGAAGGAGCAATACTTTGGGAACTTCGAAAAGAAAAAATCTTACGGTTTCGGTCAATCGAATTTTCTTTTCGAGTCCGAGCAAATTAAAAACTAAATAGTTTGTTGCCGCTTCGAGATAAATATAGACAATGAGCCAGATTGGCAACAACAAAACCGGTAAAAGAAATTTATTTTTCATTTTCACATGCGTTAATTGTCGATTGCAAACGGTTGAAAAAATAAAATTCGTCTCCCGTTTTGCGCTTCTCAACTTCCGCTAATTAATATTTTCTTTAATCCAGTGAATTAATGTTTCCTTAGTTGGAACTTTTCCGGACGAAACCATCCTGCCGTTAATTTCTAAACCGGGAGTTGAAAGAATTCCCGTTTTAACTATTTCTTGAATATCCGTAACCTTTTCAATCGAAGCATTTAAGCTAAGTTCTTGAACCGCTTCGTTGCACAATGCCTCCAGCTTCTTGCAGTTAGCACATCCGCTGCCGTACACTTTAATAATGTTCATTTCTTATCTACTCTATATTGTTTTATAAAAATTGAAAAAATCTATTCTTATATGGTCTCTAACCTTTCTGAACACTGCAATAATTTCTTCTTCCGTTCCGGTCGCTTCTGCCGGGTCTTCAAAGCCGATGTGGAGCCGATGTTTAACCTTTCCGGTGAACACCGGACATGTTTCTTTTGCGTTATCGCAAACGGTGATCACGTAATCGAATGATTGACTCAAAAACCGGTCAACATTTTTCGGAACGTTTTGAGAAATATCTATTCCTACTTCTTTCATAACTTGAATTGCTTTCGAATGAACACGCGAAGACGGATTGGTTCCCGCAGAATAAACTTCGAGTTTATCATCGAATGATTTTAACAATCCTTCCGCCATTTGGCTTCTGCATGAATTGCCGGTACAGAGAATTAGTATCTTCATTTTTAATCTTTATCTGCTGTTACGGTAATACTGAAAATACCAACGTGACTTTTCTTAAGAGCCGCAATTCCATCATCACCCAAATATTCTTTAAGAACTTCATCCGGTAATTCAATTGTTTTTGTTTTTTTGATTTCGATATTCTTGAATCCGGCTTCGGAAATAATTCGCAAGTATTCATCGTGCTGAACCGCACCGGCAACGCAGCCGGCGTACATCTCTGCAGATTTTTTTAGGTTCTCCGGTAATTCACCTTTGATGATGATATCCGAGACGCAAAAATGACCGCCGTTTTTAATTATTCTATAAATTTCGGCAAATGCTTTTCCTTTGTTCGGAACAAGATTTAGAACACAGTTACTGACGACAACATCGGCAATAGAATTTTCAAGCGGCATGTTTTCAATTTCGCCCAACCGGAATTCTACATTTTTGAATCCGAGCTTTTGATTATTCAGGTTCGCCTTGTCCATCATTTCCTGAGTCATATCAATTCCGATTACTCTTCCCGAATCACCGACGATTGCTCGCGCAACGAATACATCGTTGCCGGCACCGGAACCGAGATCAACAACTGTGTCCCCTTCTTTTATTCCGGCGTACTGAGTTGGCAGCCCGCAGCCAAGACCAAGGTCGGCATCCGCAACGTAACCGTTTAGATCAGAATATTCATCCTGCATAACGGTGTATCCCACAATTTTATTTTCAGCGGGACCGCAGCATGAAGTTGGTCCGCAGCACGTACTAGCCTGCTTAGCTATCTGTCCATATTTCTCTTTAACCATTTCCTTTATTTCTTTTTCGTTTTGCATGATCTATTACTCTCCCTATTTATTTCGTTAAAATAATTTTGAAACTTTTCGAAGATTTTTTGGATTGAACCCGTATCTATGCAATAACAAGTCTTCGGCCCTTCAATTTCTCCTTGAATTAGATTGACACGCTTTAGTTCTTTCAAATGCTGGGATACCGTTGCCTGTGCTAGAGGAAGAAGATCGACAATTTCTCCGCACATGCAAACGTTCATTTGCGAAAGAATTCTTAGGATTTTTAGTCTTGCAGGATGTGATAATGCTTTGGCGACTTCAGCAATATCAATTTCATCTTTATCGAATAAATGCTTTTTATGCTCTGCCATCGTGTTCCTTAATCGTTCATCGCAAATATACGATGAATAAGACGGAACGCGCAAGCAAAAAGTTTCAAGTTAAGCTGCGGTGTAAAAAATATTTGGCGAGAATATAATTTAATTTATAATTTTCATTGGAGACTGGGCTTAAAAGGCCAAGGCGACGGACTTAGATGGACGCCGCCGTCTCCGTTTCTTATTGTATAGAATTCAATTGACGCAAACTAAAACTACAAAGGGTGAAATTATGAATTCATTAAGATTTTATTTTCTGATGTTGTTTGTTCCTTTTCTAATCCTAACAGCACAGAAAAAAGATGATGCAAAAAAAGAAAAGGATCCGCTTGTAAGCGGCACCTTCAGCGGTTTAAAATTCAGAAGTATCGGTCCGGCATTTACATCGGGACGAATTGCAGACTTTGCGGTTAATCCGAATAACCATAGCGAATATTACGTAGCAACTGCAAGCGGCGGTTTGTGGAAGACAATTAATTCAGGTACAACATGGACGCCGTTAGCCGATTCCGTTCAAGCGTATGCGATGGGTTGTGTTGTAATCGATCCGACGAATTCAAATGTTGTCTGGCTTGGAACCGGAGAGAACAATCATCAACGTGCGCTCGGATGGGGAACCGGTGTTTACAAATCCGAAGACGGCGGACAAAATTGGAAATTCATGGGACTGAAAGACTCTCGGCAAATTGGAGACATTGTTGTTGATCCTAAAAATCCCAACACAGTTTATGTTGCGGCAGAGGGTTCTGTTTGGGGACCGGGCGGAGATCGCGGACTTTACAAAACCACCGACGGCGGAAAAACTTGGAACAAAGTTTTAAACATCAGCGAGAACACCGGCGTTAATAATGTTGTGATGGATCCGCGCGATTCAAATCTTCTCTACGCGACTTCCGAACAAAGACGAAGACATACTTATACAAAAATTGGCGGCGGACCGGAAACCGCAGTTTATAAAACAACAGACGGCGGCGCTACGTGGGAAAAAATTATGAAGGGTCTTCCGAAGTCAGACATGGGCGGGACCGGAATAGCAATCTCTCCAGTCAACCCGGATGTTGTTTACTTGATTGTTGAAGCAGCCGAAGGCGGCGGATTTTTCCGCTCGACAAATCGCGGCGCAACATGGGAAAAGATGAGCGATCACTTTGCACAAGGTCAGTACTACAACGAAATATACTGCGATCCGAAAGACGTGAACAAAGTTTATTCGGTCGAGACGGTAACCCAAGTGACGGAAGACGGCGGTAAGACATGGAAACCTTTCGGCAATAACCAGCGGCATGTAGATGATCACGCGTTGTGGATCGATCCAAAAGATACAGAACATATATTGATAGGCGGTGACGGCGGTGTTTACGAAACATTCGACGGCGGGAAAAATTTTCTATACAAATGCAATTTGCCCGTTACTCAATTCTACCGCGTGAATACAGATAACGAACTTCCTTTCTATAATATTTACGGCGGAACACAGGACAATAACAGTTTCGGTGGGCCATCGCAAACGATTAGTTCCGACGGAATTGTAAATTCCGATTGGACTGTAACGCAAGGCGGCGATGGATTCTGGACCGCAATCGATCCGACAAACCCAGATATAATTTATGCAGAAGCTCAGTACGGAAATGCAGTTCGTTACGACCGCAAAAGCGGCGAATCGATAGATATTCGTCCCGAACCGGCAGAAGGCGAAAAAACTTTTAAATGGTACTGGGATGCGCCGTTGCTTATCAGTCCGCATTCACCAACGCGATTGTATTGTGCTGCGGAAAAAGTTTTCAGAAGCGACGACCGCGGTGATTCATGGACGGAAATCAGCGGCGACCTAACAACTCAAACAGACCGCAATTCATTTCCTGTAATGGGAAAATATTGGAGTATTGATGCCGACGGTAAAGATGTAAGTACTTCTTTGTTCGGTTTGATTGTTTCACTTGCCGAATCTCCAGTTAAAGAAAATCTTTTGTATGCCGGAACTGACGACGGGTTAATTCAAATTACCGAAGACGCAAAGACATGGCGTAAAGCCGGCGACTTTCCGGATGTTCCTCAATACACATTTGTTAGCGATGTACTTCCGTCGCGCTTTGATGAAAATGTAGTTTACGCTTCATTCAATAACGAACAGCGCGATGATTTCAAACCTTATCTTTTAAAGAGCACAGACAAAGGAAAAACATGGGAATCGATCGCGAACAATCTTCCCAAAGATGGTCCCGTTCATACGATTGCGCAAGACCCGGTAAATCCGAACTTATTGTTTGTCGGAACCGAGTGGGGATTTTTCTTCAGCATTGACGGCGGGCAAAAGTGGATTCAATTGAAAGCCGGGCTGCCAATTATAAAAGTATGCGATATTAAAATTCAGAAACGCGAAAGCGATTTGGTGTTGGCAACATTCGGCCGCGGATTTTATGTGCTCGATAATTATTCACCGCTGCGGCAAGTAACAAAGGAACTTCTTCAAAAAGACGCATACATCTTTCCGGTGAAAGATGCATTGATGTATATTCAAAAAGGCGGACGTTACGGACAAGGTTCTACTTACTTCAAAGCTCCCAATCCGGAATTTGGCGCAACAATAACCTACTATGTGAAAGATGTACCGAAAACTTTGAAAGCTGAACGGCAAGAAAAAGAGAAAGCGTTGTTCAAAGACGGCAAACCGATTCCTCAACCTTCTGTTGGTGAACTTCGTGCAGAGGAAGTTGAGAAAGCACCATATTTAATTTTCACAATTTCCGATGAGGCCGGAAACGTAGTAAGAAAAATTACAAAAGCTGCGAGTGCAGGAGTGAACAGAGCCGTTTGGGATTTGCGTTATGAAAGCTGGAATCCGGTTAACGTAAAGGATAATAAATTCGATCCGGTTGCAAAGATGAGAAGCGATCTGTTTGTTTTACCTGGTAAATATTCTGTATCGATGGCAATGGTTGTGCGAGGCGAAGAAAAACAACTTGCCGAACCGGTTACATTTAACGTTGTCCCGTTGAACAACACAACTCTCCCGGCATCAAACAGAGCCGAAGTTGTTGAATTCCAAAGAAAAGCCGCAGAACTTGCAAGAACGGTAGTGGGCGCAAGACAACTCACAGATGATTTAGCAAAGAGAACAGTGTTAATCAAACAGACTTTAAATGACACGCCAGCTGCTTCTTTCGATTTGTTTAAACGCGCATCGAACGTTGCTAAAGAACTTGAAGATATAAACTTCGCATTCGAAGGACAGAAGCCGAAGGCAAGTCAAGAAGAAGTTCCGCCGGAAAAAGTGCCGCTCAATCTTCGTTTAGAAACACTTACCGGTACGCAATGGCGTTCAACTTCCAATGTGACGAAGAATCAGAAAGTTGCATATCAAGTTTTGTATAATGAGATTCAACCAATTTTGGAAAAGCTGAAAACGATTACCAATGTCGAACTGAAATCGATTGAGACAGATATGGAAAAAATCGGCGCGCCGTGGACTCCGGGAAGAATGCCGGAATTGAGGAAGTAGTACTCAGTATAGAGTATTTAGTAGATAGTAATAAGAATTTAGAAGGACGACCGTGCGGTCGTCCTTTTTTATTTTTACACGGTTGCGAATGCCGAGGGTGTTTAATAAAAAACTTATTGCGGTTGAAAAAATATTTATACACTTTGCACACAGCTGCTAATCTTTTATCTATAATTCGTGTGCCGGAGGCGTAAAAGACTTATTGAAAAACGAAATAAACGCATTGCGTCTATCATACCAAAATTGGTATTATTTACACAATGATTTTCAAATTAATCGTAGTTACAATAGTTAGGTGCAACCCTATTGAACAGCCGTACAAAAATCAACAGACGAAAAATTTGAATGAAAGCGACAAAACTATTTAAAGACTTTTTTAACAGCGAAAAATCAGGCGGACTAATTTTAATTTTCTGCACCATCATTTCGTTAATAATAGCAAACAGCATTTTCGGAAACGCTTACCATAACTTTTGGCAGACACAATTTTTAGGACACAGCATTGAACATTGGGTAAATGACGGACTTATGACGATTTTCTTTTTACTCATCGGTTTAGAATTGGAAAGAGAAATTTATCAAGGCGAACTTTCAAAGATTAAAGACGCAATACTTCCAATATTTGGAGCGATTGGTGGAATGCTTTTGCCCGCAGGACTTTTCCTGTTATTCAACTTTGGCACACCGACACAATCAGGAGTGGGAATTCCAATGGCGACAGACATTGCATTTGCTTTAGGAATTTTATCGTTATTGGGTAACAAAGTTCCGACTTCACTTAAAATATTTCTAACAGCACTTGCGGTAATTGACGACTTAGGAGCCATTTTAGTCATTGCAATTTTTTATACGAAAACCTTACTTTGGACAAACCTATTGATTGCTTTAGGAATCTTTGGAATTCTGCTTGTTCTCAACCGACTAAAAGTTAGAAACTTAATTCCATACCTGATTGGCGGGATTTTAATGTGGTATTTTATGTTACATTCGGGTGTTCACGCAACTATCACAGGAGTTTTATTAGCTTTTGCCACTCCGTTTGGAAACGGAGACGAAAAATCAACTTCCTATATTTTGCAACATTTCCTACACAAACCTGTTGCCTTTATCATACTTCCGATTTTTGCTTTAGCAAATACGGCAATTGCATTAAACGGAAACTTTACCAACTCATTGACAGAAAATTACAGCATTGGTGTTGCAAGCGGACTAATTATCGGAAAACCTTTAGGAATATTTCTACTGACTTATATTGCAACAAAATTTGGAATTTGCAAACTTTCGACAGACTTAAATTGGAAAAACATTTTTGGAGTAGGAATTTTGGGAGGAATAGGATTTACAATGTCCATTTTCATAACACTTCTTGCATATAACGACACAACTATTATAGACAACACGAAACTGACAATTTTATTCAGCTCCTTAATTGCAGGCATCGTTGGACTTTTAGTATTGAAAACAACATTAAAAACAACTATAACAAGCGAATAAAAAAGGGTATGCACCTAACGTGGTATTGGCGTAATGGCGGGTGAACGGCTTCAATTGAACATTCGTACAAGGTTGAACAGCAGTAATTTTACCCAACTTCTGTGCTAAAAATCCGCCACTACGCCAATACCCAAACCGTTATGTGAAATTGGTTTGCTCATTATCTAACAAATTGATCATCAGCAGTTAAAGGCACGAAAAAGATTTCTTCACAATTAAATTGCACTATCACTAAAAAATAAATCAATATTGAAAGGGTATTACATATGAAAGGCAACGATAACATCATTGAAAGGCTGAACGTTCTGCTTGCTGATGAACTGACTGCAATCAACCAGTACATCGTGCATTCCGAGATGTGTGCAAATTGGGGATACGAACGTCTCCACAAAGCTATTGAGAAACGTGCTATCGAAGAAATGAAACATGCCGAGAAGCTCATCGCACGTATTCTCTTTCTGGAGGGACAACCAATTGTAAGCAGTCTTGGCAAAATCAAAATTGGGGCACAAGTCGAAGGTCAACATAGCAATGACTGGGCAGCCGAGGAGTACGCAATCAAGGAATACAATAATGCGATCCACCTTGCCACAGAACTCGGCGATAACGGAACCCGTGAACTCCTCGAAGCGAACCTTGTAGACGAGGAAAACCACATTGATTGGATTGAGGCACAACTCGATCAGATTAAGCAAATGGGAATCCAAAACTACTTGGTAGAGCAGACAAATTGAACTGTCTGGATGATATGATGCTTGCGCCGACCAAAGAGTTCACTCCACCCCTGGCGACTGACGATAAGTACCGGGAGGATATATGATTCTCATTTGGACTGGTTTGTTGGTATTTGTTCTTGCATTGCTGGCATTCGACCTTGGCGTATTGCACCGCAAAGCCCATGTAGTATCCATGAAAGAGGCCATTCTTATGTCTGCCTTGTGGATCGCTTTAGGCCTTGCCTTTTCTGTTTTCGTTTATTACGGCTACGAACACCACTGGCTAGGATTAGGGTCTACGGTCGACTCGGTGGATGACGCAATCAACGATGGACAATCCGCAATGATCAAATACCTCACCGGCTATGTCGTCGAAAAGTCACTAAGCGTTGACAACATCTTCGTCATTGCAATGTTGTTCGGATTCTTTGCAGTTCCAGCAATATACCAGCACAGGGTTCTTTTCTGGGGAATAATTGGAGCTTTGGCTATGCGCGCTGTTATGATTGTCGTCGGAGCCGCCCTCATAGCTGAGTTTCACTGGATTCTCTATGTGTTCGGAGGTTTCCTGATCATCACTGCCCTCAAGATGTTCTTAATGAAGACAGAAAATAGCGACCCGAATCAAAATATCGTTGTGAGGCTGGCGAGGAAGCTTTTCCCCATTACATCCCGCTATCACGGCGAGCATTTTCTTGTGCGGGCAGGTACCCCCGCTTCTCAAGAAAGCGAAGTACCGGGCTCACCAGTAGAGCCCGACGAAGCTGTCTCTAAAGTCAAACCGGGCACGTTGATGCTAACACCACTTGCATTGGCACTCGTTATGGTTGAGACTTCAGACCTTATTTTTGCGGTGGATTCAATTCCAGCGATCTTTGCGATAACAGCAGACCCATTTCTCGTATTCACCAGCAACGTGTTTGCAATGCTAGGCTTAAGGTCACTCTATTTTGCTCTCGCTGGTATGATCACAAAGTTCAAATATCTTAAACCGGCCCTCGCGATGGTTCTGCTTGTGGTAGGAGTCAAGATGCTAACGGCTAAATGGCTGAAGGAAGTGCTTGGCGAGTACTTCAATTTCTACCTTCTCGGCGTAGTATTGCTGATACTTGCTACCGGGATTGTTGCATCGCTTCTGTTCCATTCAACAGAAGAGAAGACTGGCTGATCACCGATTCAAGAACCTCTGACGGAATCGAATCGCAAACCAACTTCACATAACAAGGCAAACAGCGACACTCGCTCATTTTGATAGGCTATGTTGAAGCTCAATTCAAGAATCAGTTGTGCTCGTTCTATGGAGTTTGGCGCGAGAAAGCTTGATTTATTGATAGGCGCCACGGCGGTGTTTTACGAAACGTTATGAACGTTTTATGCTTAAATCAGTCTCAAGAAACTGAATGAACTTCGGTTTTAAAACTTTGCATACGTTACAATCGGGCGTGCTGAAGTAAACTGCCGCAGCTTGATTTGAAGAAGTGAAAGAAAGGAATTCACTCAGTGAAATTTTATCAGTTTGCATTTAAGCGGAAATAGAATTACCAAACAATGAAATAAAAAATACGATTTATGCCTTACCTCTTTTTTCGAATTCTT
>JAKAEE010000062.1:0-3789 GCA_021820065.1 Bacteroidota bacterium
TTTGAAGAAGTGAAAGAAAGGAATTCACTCAGTGAAATTTTATCAGTTTGCATTTAAGCGGAAATAGAATTACCAAACAATGAAATAAAAAATACGATTTATGCCTTACCTCTTTTTTCGAATTCTTCCCTGCTCACCAGCCGTTTTTCACAGATCCGGAATTGATGGATATCGAAAAACTTTTGTAATCCGTTCGCATATTTTTCAACATTAGGAACGCGAATATAACCGTCTTTAAGCTCACCAGTTTTTCTATTCTTAAATTTAAAATTAATGTATAGCTCTTCTGGCATGAACAACCCCGATATTTTAGTGCACAAAAGTAGCATCTAAATTTTGATTTTTCAAATATCGATTATAGGCATCTAAATATTTTAGCGGGATCAAAATCAACCGGATACATGGCATTGCGAATGTAGAGCGAACAGCCTGTTCGCTCTACAACACTACTACGAACTACCAATCAATACACCGGCAAGAAATACCAAGATGCCGCCGATAACAACTTGAAATATTGCAGTGCCGAGCGGCGTATCCATGAATTTATGTCGAACCCATGAGATCACACCCAGCTCAATAAGAACAACAATTACGGCGATTGTTGTTGCAGTGTAAACATTCGGAATGAGGTAAGGCAATGTATGACCGATTCCTCCGAGGGTTGTCATCAATCCCGTGATCGCTCCGCGCATCCAAGGATGTCCACGCCCGGTAAGAGTTCCATCATCCGAAAGCGCTTCGGCAAAGCCCATACTTATTCCCGCGCCAATGCTCGCGGCAAGACCGATCAGAAAAGTATCGAAGCTGTTGTGAGTTGCAAATGCCGCAGCGAACAACGGCGCCAAAGTGGAAACCGATCCGTCCATTAATCCAGCAAGTCCCGGCTGAATTACCTGCAACAGGAACAAACGTTTCTGTGCCGCCTGTTCGGATTCAACTTTTGCGCTGGCTTCCATTGTCTGCGCAGTATGAACATGTTTCCGTTCCTCGTCTGTTAAATCGCCTAACAGTTGGCGAATGCTGGCGTCGGTGGTTTTTTTTGCAGACGCTTCATAAAATCTTCCGGTTTCAAGTTCCATCTCCTGCGCAAATTTTCTTGCAGTTGAAATTCTTAAAGGGCGTGCCCGCCAAACCGGTTTGCGTGTAACAAATCCTCTAACGTCTTCGCGGCGAATTAAAGGAATGTGCTCGCCGAATTTACTTTTGTATAGATCAAGCAGCCGATGTCTGTGCCCGTCTTCTTCTTTTCGCATTCTAACAAATTCATTTGCCTGTTCCGGAAAATCAGCGCGGAGACCTTCGGCAAAGTCGTCGTATATGCGGGCATCTTCCTCTTCGAGCGAGATTGCGAGAGCAAGTATTTCTTGTTCGGTTAAACTGTCGAACGAACGCATCTATAAAACTCCTTTTTAAAAATTATAATGAAATTTTTGTTTGCTTATTTCGGTTCGTTAATTTTGAAACGAACTCTCAAGACGCCGTTTTCAAAACCGGTTGATATAATTCTGAATCCGCCGATTTCTTTCGTCGATGTCACATGCGGACCGCTGCACAAACATTTATCATAATCACCAATACTGATGACGCGAAGAGTTTCGCCGGCTTCTTCAGGCAATCTTTGAAGGCTGAAATATTTTGCAGCATCGTCCCGTTTCATGAACTCTTCTTTCACTTGCTGATCGGAATTGATGACCGTATTTATTTTGTCTTCAATTGTTTTTATTTCCTCCGGCGTTAAATCGCGATCAAAATGATAATCGCATTTTGATTTTTTCTTTTCTATATGAGCGCTGAATGATCTGCCGCGTTTAAACATCTGATCCATTGTACCATTCAACAAATGTTCGGCGGTATGCATCGGCGGATAATATTCTTTAGGGTTTTCGTTGTAATCCATTTTGTTCCTTGATTCTGGATACTTGATTCTTGATTCTGGATTCTTGATACTCGATACTAGTTACTAGATACTCAATACTGTTCTTTACCACGCATACGCTTCCGGTGCTTGATTGCCGGGTCCCGGCCAGATCTCGTCGAGCTTCTTCAAAGTTTCTTCAGTCAATTTAATTTCGAGAGCTTTAACATTTTCGTCGAGCTGTTCAACTGTCCGCGGACCAACTATAGGAGAAGTTACGACAGGATTGCTCAACACCCATGCAAGCGCAACATCGGCAGGTTTGTGACCAATTTCTTTGCAAAGTTTTTCATAAGCTTCAATTTGCGGGTGAAGTTTCTCAACGGATTTTTGCAACGGCTCACGTGTTCGTCTTCCCTCTTGGGATTTTTCCAAAACGCCGCAAAGGATTCCGCCGCCAAGCGGGCTCCATGGAATTAATCCAATTCCAAAATGTTTGCAAGCTGGAATTACTTCCAGTTCAATGTGGCGGTTGCGAAGACTATAAATGCTTTGTTCGGAAACGATTCCTAGAAAACTTCTTTCCATGGCTTTGTAATATCCTTCAGCAAGATTCCATGCCGCAAAGTTGCTGCTGCCAAGGTAAGTTATTTTTCCTTCACGCACCAATTGTTCCATCGCTTGAAAAATTTCTTCCCACGGTGTGCTGCGGTCTATGTGATGCATCTGATAAAGATCGATATGATCCGTCTGCAACCTTTTCAAACTATCTTCGCACGCTTTGCGGATATGATACGCAGAAAGTTTTGATTCGTTTGGCGCGGAGCCCATGTTTCCGTAAACTTTTGTTGCAAGTACAATTTTATCCCGGCGCGATTTATCTTCGGCAAACCAGCGACCAATAATTTTTTCCGTGTTACCCACACCGCCGGCGTCCCACATTGCACCGTAAACATTTGCCGTGTCGAAAAAATTGATCCCTTGTTCAAGCGCTCGGTTCATAATTTTGTGCGCATCAGCTTCTTTCGTGTAAGGTCCAAAGTTCATTGTACCGAGACATAAACGGCTAACCTTCAAACCGGTTTTACCTAGGAATGTGTATTCCATTGGATTTTCCTTTCCTAAAAATTTTTTTGTTTTTTTAATTTATAAAAATTATTGATCGATCACTTATACAAATCCGAAAGTGCTATTGCATACGCTCCGGCGCCAAAACCCACCATGGGAATGGCTCCATCATAGAACGAAGTTTTTTCGTTGTAAAGTTCCGGTATCAAATTAAAATTAAGCGATGCCTGCTTTGTTACCCAGTTAATCATTTTATGCGCACCTTTAGGGTCTCCGAACTTTTTCATGGCTGAGGCAGCACGCAGATCGAGAAGCAGCCATTCGGCAACTTCGTACCAATCGCCTTTATTTATACGTGAAAACCCGTGTATGCCTCCCTTCACACCAAGTTCCCGCCTGTACTCGTTCAATTGTGAATTGAAAAGTTTTTTATCCGGGAACAAACCGAAAGTAAATGCTTCGATAGTACCGCCGTCAA
This sequence comes from Bacteroidota bacterium, assembly GCA_021820065.1. Lineage (GTDB taxonomy): Bacteria > Bacteroidota > Ignavibacteria > Ignavibacteriales > Melioribacteraceae > Fen-1258. Next base: position 3,402 of record JAKAEE010000062.1, read on the forward strand.
AATAGTCGTAAGCATTGGGATCTTTCGCTTCAACATTTCCTTTAAATATTTTGTTATCAACCAAAAGATTTTTACGGATGCCGTTCATCAATCTTTCGTACGCATTTTTATATTTTTCTGCGTCGCCCAAATGCATGCGCGATGAAAGTGCGGCAAAGTCTCTCAACCCAGCCGCACATGCAATTGATGTGTAAGCAAATTGTTTTCCCGGCAGATGGCGCTCCCACGGACCGGAATCGATCCGGATGACATTGTTTGTATCGATGCAATGAATTATGGCGTCACCAATTTTGCCGGCAAGTTTTTCATAATTTGTTTTGAAGAAGAGCGTGTCGCCGCTTCTCTGAACATAATCACAAATTGCAATGAGATAAAGTCCGAATCCATC
>JAKAEE010000062.1:3889-15259 GCA_021820065.1 Bacteroidota bacterium
ACCGCATAAAAAACTTTTTCTTCTGTCGTGAACGGGGCGAGGTAATTGATCTCAAAGCCGGGATATGAAACGGTGATCACATGAGTGTTGCCGTTGTAAAATGTTTTTGCCGGGCGCTCTTTCGTTGTCGGCATAATTCTCCGCACAAACGGTTCAACGAAACGTGCGGAATCGTAAGCTTGAAAAATGTGAGGCAAAACTTTTTCTATGTAGCCGAAACGCTGATTATAAACCGCGGCTATCAATCCGTTGGATGTAACCAACTGATAGAAAGATTTCTTCGGTCCGGCAGGCGGATTAATTAGATTCTCGAAATCTTTCTTATTATAAATTCCAACTGGTCCGCCGACAATTCCTCCGGCACCGCCGGAATCGTTCACACGCACCGCGAGAACATTTTCTTGTTCCAGCATGGAAGAAGGAATTCTATAAACGCGAAGTTCGTTATATGCCGTTACCGGATTCGGCGGAAACTTTCCCATTTTTCCGATTAGCTTTCCATTCAAATATGTTTCGTCGGCGTCGTCAATCTTGCCCAGCAGAACGTAAACGCTGTCGCCAAATAATTTTTTGTTAGCACTAAAACGGACCCGGTACCATGCGTTGCCGTCGTAGTTATCATAACCTTCACGCTCCCACCAATCCGGGACGTTCACCATCACCCATGAGCTGTCGTTAAATTTCTGCTCGGCAAACTCCTGTTTATCCTTCGTTGTGAAATGCCAGCGGTCGGGCAGTAAAATGGTTTGTGCTGCTGAAGCAATTGGATACAAACAAATAAAAAATAATACGGCGCAGAATCTATAAACGAGTTTCATTTGTGAGCCTGATTTGTTGACAGAAGTGAATTCTTACGTTTGAGTTTAATAAATTTATGACCAATGTTCAACTTTGAATAACCCAGAGCAGAATTCCAAAAATTTCTTTACTTGTTTTGGATTCAATCCAACATATTGCTTTTGATCATTACCCGTTATGGATCAATATTCTTCAGCGGCTTTCTCAGTCTTAATTTGACAAAACAAATAGAGTATTATTCAATATGGCGGTATCTCACGAGTTGAGATTCGCTGCAAACAAAAATCTTTAACTTAATATCGAATCAGAATACGTACTTCACTTACTTGCAAAACCATTTCCAGCATTCTTGAACGAGCGGCTTTTTAGATATAGTAACACAAACCGTACATTGATTGTTCTTGCCGATGCCATTGATGATTCTGGGTTTAATCTGATTCCCTTCGCTTGAAGTAACGATTAACTTATCTGCCTTGCCATCTTTGAGTTTCACACAATATATAGCTCCGTTAGCGCTCTTAAATATTGTATGAAGTCCGCTCTTCAAACTCTTATCGCTGGTTAATTTGTTAAAGCCATCAATTAATTCATTACCGGCTTTGATTTCTTTTTGAGCAGTTTGAATATCTAAACCCGAAGATGGATAGGTAAAATTTGTTTTTGAATAATTGTTAAAGAAAACAAAGAAGAAAACGGAAAGCGTTAATAGAGAAATCGCCTTTTTCATAGCATTCCTCCTTTTTCAGATTTATATTATTTCCAGTGGTTTTCGATAACTATCATCTGAATTCATATAAAATGTAACTTATCTTTCTCCCAAGGTCAAGATGTTCTTTTTCGATTCTCTCCTTTAAAATGCCTTTTATACTCAATCTATAAGAGAATTTGAAAATGAAATTTTTGTTATCTTAACAATTAATAATTGGGGCTGTAGCTCAACTGGGAGAGCGCCTCGTTCGCAACGAGGAGGTTGGCGGTTCGAGCCCGCTCAGCTCCACAAACGATAGTGGTCGAGGGTTCTCCACGAAGGGACTCCTTTGGAGGGATCCCTTCAGCTCTACAAAGTTTACAATTACGGATTCTTACGAAGCCATTTTGTCAAAGGCTTTTCTTAGAACTTCGGAAGAATTTTTCTGTTACGCTTCTTCACTCATCATGCCATACTAAATATCAACAAAATGTTTGGAGAATTGCATGGAACAATTTGACAGTCTAAATCTTGAAACTGAAGACTCGCAAAAAAGTTTTGCGCCTACTACTGCATTTCAATTAACCTTCGACAAAATGGTTAAGGATATGCGGTTCGTGGGGATATTTGTAATTATCTACGGTGTTATAACATGCCTAACTATTATAGGGGCTTTGATTGGTGTTCCGCTAATTTTTGCCGGTATGAGAATGAGAGAATCCGCCGACCAATTTTCTTATTTCAGAACGACTAACAATGCCGCCGCAATGCGCTCCGGTTTCGAACTGCAGAGCCGATACTTCAACATATTCAAAATTCTAATTATTGCGGGACTGATCTTAACAGCCCTTTACATAATATTCATAATCGTTTTCTTATCAAGTTTTCTTGGAATGTTTTTTCATTCCGGCTCGTCTTTCTCTTCATAACTTTCTGAAAGGAAATAAAAATTATAATGACAAAAAATAGAGATCAACTTTACCGGTGGGCGTTATGGCTCGCGTGGTTTACCGTTTTCTACAATATAGTTGAAGGAGTCGTTTCCGTTTATTTCGGATTTGCCGATGAGACGCTTTCGCTGTTTGGTTTCGGTATCGATTCTTTTGTTGAGGTCATCTCCGGCATCGGCATCTGGCACATGCTGATAAGAATAAAACTTCACGGAGAAGAAAAGCGGGATCAGTTTGAAAAGACTGCGCTGAAAATTACCGGCACTTCATTTTACATCCTGGTTGCCGGATTGATTGTCTCGGCAGTCTATAACACAATTACAAATCACAAACCTCAAACAGCATTTTGGGGAATTGTTATCTCGATTATTTCTATAGCTTCGATGGGATTGCTGATTCACTATAAGAAAAAAATCGGGACAGCACTCAACTCCGAGGCATTGCTTGCCGATGCCAACTGCACAAAAACCTGTCTCTACTTATCGATTGTACTTTTACTCGCCAGCGTCGGTTATCAAATTACCGGTTTTGGCGGGATTGATTCTTTCGGTGCATTGTTAATTGCATACTTTTCATTTAGGGAAGGGAAGGAATCATTCGAAAAAGCTAAGAGCGATAAATACTGCAGCTGTGAAGACGATTAATTTATTGCTGAGCTGTCCCAAAAGTAATAGTTTATTAGTAAATGGAACGCGGATGACACTGATTTAAACTCTCGCCTCGCTTCGCTCTTCGAAGCGGGGATTTTCGCAGATTTTAAAATTGAAAGTTACTTTTTGGACAGCTCCGCGCAAATTTTTCAATCAAAAATTTTCTCCAGCTCTTGATACTTTGCGTGAACACCGTCAACCGCTTGATCAACCGCTTTTTTATTGTTCCCGGCTTTAACAACTTGGTTCAGCTTGTCAACTGCGGCAGTTAAATCGATTCTAATCTTATTAAAACTTTCTTCTTTGGATTTGAGCCGTTCCGGCAATTTCGCCTTATCAATTGCTTCCGCCCTCACTTTTAATTTAGCAGCAGCTTCTTTCGTTTTCTCGAATTCATCTTTCGGAACATAATAATGGTAAACCATATAGAGCACCTGATGAAATTCTTCTACCTCTTTGAGAACGGGACGGATCAGTCTTACCATTGCTTCGTATTGCGAATGAAGTTTCTCGGCGGCATTCAACAACGAAACGGAATCGTTCTTTGATGCGGCAACTTTGTACATATCGACGCACACGCCGAGTTTTTTAATGCCGTCTTCCCATTTTGCTTTTTTCTCCCTTAAAATTCCGGGAAGAACTGCTTTTTCAATTTTCTTATAACCTTGCTCAACGTCTCCAACAAGAGAACTCAAGAATTTGATATCCTTCTGCGGCCACCCGGTATGCCAGATGGGATAAATTACATCATGATATGCGGTCAACTCTTTAACATCGGAACTCACTTCGTGATTTTTGTTCTGCTGTCCCCAAACCGGTAATGCGAGAACAAATAACAACATCAACGAAAAATATTTCTTCATTTTTGATTCCTTATTTATTTATTAATTGGAAAAGCTCAATTAATAGGAAGTTCAAAACTGGTTGGAAATATACTAAACCGAATTTGCCGGAACAATTTTATAGAAATAAAAAAGCCGGAGGGCAAGGGCATATCCATTCTCCGGCTGCTTATCTAAGAGGAGGTTGGTTCAATTTCGCGGCTGATAAACTATTTTGCGTATTGTGTCGAACTGCAAATAGGGATACTCTTCGCAAAGAGTTTCTATTGCATCGCTTGCGCTAATTTTTTGGGACCTAAGCGATTTGAATTTTTTTCTGATGATATAATCGCGCACCGATTTCTCATCAATTAATCCCCTGGTGGTTAGGAGATTATAGATCTCATCGCTTATTAGTTCTGCAAGTGGATTTCCGCTGAGGCTAAGACTTAAGTTTTCCATTGAAGCCCTCCAAGTTTGTTGTTAAATTTTTTTATTACGGCTTTAATGTTGCTTGCTTACTAATTCTGAGATGTAATTAGCGAATTGATCTTTTTTTGTAAACCGCACAAATGTGTTGTTTTATTGATAAGCGGTGGAAATTTTTGCACTAACCTGCATGTTCATGCGATGCAGCTTGTTGCTGGATATTGGATGCTGGATACTTGATATTAATTACTGGATTAATTTTGAACAATAGATGCTTTTGTTTATCACAAAAGCCGGCATCCAGTATCTAGAATCAAGTATCTAAATAATTCCTTTTCGGATTGCCTTTGCCACTGCTTCGGATTGTGAGTGCACGTGAAGTTTGCGATAAATATTTCTGATGTGATGCCGGACTGTATCAACGCTGATGAAAAGACGGTCTGCAATTTCTTGATAGTTATTGCCTTCAGCCAGAGAGGTCATTACTTCTTTTTCTCTCGCTGATAATTCATGGTCGGGCGTCAAAGTTGCCGCGCCCTGCGTTTGCTGAAAGACGGTGATCACTTGCCTTGCAATTAAAGAGCTCATTGGCGCGCCGCCTTCGAATGCATCTTTAATAGCTTCAAGCAAACGGCTCGGCGGAGTTTTTTTAACAAGATAGCCGCACGCTCCCGCACACAGCGCCTTGAATACTGTTTGACTATCCTCATAAACTGTAAGCATTAAAATATTCAGTTCAGGTTTAATTTTTTTTGCGCGCACAATTCCATCGATACCGCTCATGCCCGGTAAACCGATATCCATTAAAACAACATCAACGCTGAGTGTTTCAAGTTTGGAGAGAAATGATTCGCAATCGGAAAACGCTCCGACACAACTGTAACCCGTAGTTCCGTTTATCAGAGCCGCAAGTCCGTCGCGGATAGTTGTGTTGTCTTCTATGAGTGCTACTTTAATCATTAAAGGTTCCCGCTCTTGCGGATGCAAGATAATATTTTTTATCCTTGCTTTGAAATGAATTGAAGAAATACTTTGCCGGATAAAGATAGGAACTACTTTAGAAATGGAAGAACAACTTTCTTCATGCTCAAAATTTTGCCGGTAAATTTAATTTGTGTTCCTTCATCGGAAGAATCAATTACAAGTTCTCCGCCGATGCTTCTTGCGCGAGACCGCATATTAAGAAGTCCGTTGCCGCTCTTAATATTTTGAATATCGAAACCGGTGCCGTCGTCGCGTAGTATGAGTTCCAGAATATCTTTGTTCAAGTTTGCTTCGAGAATTATTTTGTTGCACTTACTGTATTTGATCGCGTTGTTAATTCCCTCCTTAAAAATCAAAAAAAGGTTCTGCTTGTAATCCATCGGAAGCTTCAGCGTGTTAATTTTTTCAAGGTTCACAGTTTTAAACGAAATACCGGCGGAGTTCAACAGATCTGCATAAGAGTCTTTAAGTCGAAGCAGAAGGTGGTAAAACGTATCGCGTTTTGGGTTAACCATCCATACTATATCGCTCATGATGTCGATCAATTGGCGGGCTTTATCGCTGATCAAAACCAAATTCTTGTTCGTCTCGGGAGACGAATTTTTTATCTCGTGCGATGTTAGTTCGCTGAGTATGGAAATTTCAGTGAGACCCGAACCGACATTATCGTGAAGATCCGCGGCAAGTTTGCTTTTTATTTTCTCGATCGCCAGCAGATTTCTGTATCCAACAGTACTCACATAAAAGATAATAAAAGTAATCAACAGCGCTGCGCAAGCAATGAACCACCAGCGTTCCCAGAAAGGCGGTAGAATTATTATATGGATTCGTGCGCCGTCGTTATTCCAAATTCCGTCGTTGTTGGAACCGATCACACGAAAAACATATTCGCCGGGCGATAAGTTTGTGTAGTTCGCAATTCTTCTTCGCGAATCAACGTAATGCCAGTCTTTATCAAATCCTTCCAGAATGTAAGCGTACTGGTTATCCTGTGGATTAGTATAATCCAAAGCGGAAAATTCGAACGAAAAGAAATTTTGCAAGTAGGAAAGTTCGATTCTGTTCTGTTCTCCTTTTATCGGTTCGTTGAAAACTCTGATTGAACTCACCACTATTGACGGAATAACCATGTTGTCTTTTACGCTATCAGGATAAAAATAATTTAACCCGTTAATGCCGCCGAAAAACATTTCACCGGATTTGGATTTAAAGTACGCGCCGCCGCTGAATTCAAGACTTTGCAGACCGTCGTGAAGATCATACTGAGTAAATGTTCCTGTACGGGCGTTAAGTTTGAAAAGCCCATTGTCTGTGCTCATCCAAAGATTTTTGTGATTATCCGCTTCGATGCCGTAAACAACAGAACTGTTCATTTTATTTCTTTTGCCGAATCGAATAAATTTTTCTTTCTGCTTATCGAATTTCTGCAGACCGCCTCCGTATGTTCCGACCCATAAATAGCCGTCATCATCTTCGTGGATGCACATCACGCGGTTATCGCTGATGCTCGATTCATCACCGGGAATATTTTTGTAATTGATGAATTGTTCGGTTGCGGGATTGAATTTATCAAGCCCGCCGCCGTATGTGCCGATCCAAATAGTGCTGTCTTTGTCTTCAAAGAGCGCGTACACACGGTTGTCGCTTATGCTGAATGGATTTTGAGAATTGTGAATATACCTTTTGAACCTCGGATGATTTGCAGCAATGTCTCCGGCGGAAATTTTATTTAATCCTCCACCAAACGTTCCAACCCATAAATTTTTCGCGCGGTCAATCATCAATGCCTGAACCTGGTCGGCTCCTAAACTCAATGAATCGCCGGGAATATTTCTGTAGTGCAAAAACTTGCCGGTCGTTTTGTTGAATCTGTTTAGTCCGCCGCTGTAAGTGCCGATCCAGAACCCGCCGCTATTGTCATCTATGATTGCCCTGATGTGGTTGTCGTTGATCGAGTACTGATCGGAAATGTTTTTTCTATAATAAGTAAACTTTCCGGTTTGCCTGTCCCAGCGATTCAATCCGCCTTTGAACGTTCCGATCCACAAATTCGAATTATCATCACCGTGAATTGCCCAGACAACATCATCATCCAAACCGTTTTTGTTTTTTAAATCCTTGTTCAGTTGATTAAACTTCACCGAGCTGCGTTCAATTTTATCAAGTCCATTTCCCAGATGCGTTCCAATCCAAATTGTTCCAGATCTGTCTTCCATAATAGAAAGCACATCATTTTTAGAAAGTGAGTTGGGCTGATTTGGATCGTTCCTGTAAAAAGAAAAAACTTTCTTTTTCAAATTATATCGAATAAGACCGTTGTAATATGTCCCAATCCAAAGTTCGCCGTAACGGTCTTGCACAAAAGAGGTGATTAAACTTTCCGGAAGATAATTCGTACCGTCTTTTGGAATATCAAACCGTTCGAACCGCGCTTTATCAGGCGGAAGCTGCTGATTCTTTTTTGTGAGTCTATCGATTTCGCCCGTGTAAGTCCCAATCCAAAAATCTCCATTGGAATCTCTGAACAATGAAAAGATTTTATCATCGATCAAACTTTCGGGATTACCGTTGTGTTCATATTTAATTATAACGGTGCGGTCGCCTCCCGGAACAAGTTTATACAAACCGCCTCCGAGGGTTCCGACCCAAACCGATCCGTCGTCATCGGGAATGACGGCTCTAATTCTGTTGGAATGAAAACCATTCGGCTTGTTGAGATCATAATGAAAATATTCAACTTTGTTATTCTTAACATCAAATTTTACGAGTCCTCTGCCCCATGTTCCGACCCACAAGTAACCATTTTTGTCCTGAACGATTGAAGTGATCGATCTATCGCTGCTGCGTGAAAACGGAAGCGGAAAATCGTAAAATGCTTCTTCCGGATCGACTTGCGTTTTCATCTCTTCTGTAATGTTGTAGCGCTTGAAGGTTCCGTTCCATCTATCATACTTGTTTAGAATTCCATCGGAAGTGCCGATCCATATGTAGCCGTCATTGTCTTCGCACATCGAGAGTATTCCGTTGCCGGAAATTGAAGTCGTGTCCGATGGATCATTAACAAACACGAGAAAGTTATATCCATCGTAGCGGTTCAATCCGTTGGCGGTTCCAAACCACAAATAACCTTCGCGGTCCTGCAGCATACACGAAACGGTACTTTGCGAAAGTCCGTCTTCAATTCTTAATTGCTTAAAAACAATATCTCCGGGAGAGTCTGCCGCGGCATAAATTTGCGCCAGAAAAACCAAGAATAAAATTAGAAATGAAAAATATGTTTGAAGCTTGGTGTGCACGATAGAATTTATTATTCCGAAATTAGCTTTGAAAAACTTACTTAAATAAATATCTAAATTCATCTTGCGGTAACGGAATTAAGCTGAGAATTATTAATTCTTCTATTATATTTAGTCGTGCAAGATGAACGGAAAGATCATTATGCGTAAAGTTTTTTTTGCTTTTGTAATAGCGGCTCTTATTTCATTTATCGGCGGATGCGATAAAGGTATAGAGCCTGAACCCGCCAACAGCACGCCTCCCGGCGTAACCGGATTCAGCGGAACGGTGACATTTGTAGGCAGTTGGCCTGCCGGAATCAAACGAACTCACCTGGTTGTTTTCAAAAATCTTCTTAAAGATAGTTCGGATTTTTTTCCGCCGAATTTAAGTTTCGTTATCGATTCCATTCCGAACGGAAGCAGTAAGTTCACGTATAATTCTGTCGATAATAATTTTATTTCCATCTTCAAAATAGCCCCCGGCAATTATCAGTACATAGTTGTTGCCCAATCCAAAACTCCAACTCTATCTTTGGCAAGAAAAGATTGGTTCATCGTCGGAGTTTACTGCATCGGCGGTAATCAATCGCAACCGGCAACAATGACAATTCAAGACGGCAAGATGACAACGGGGGTTGACGTAAAAGTCGATTTCAGCAATCCGCCTCCACAACCGCCCGGCGGGTAATCTATTTTCAAAAAATATTAGAAGAGTTCTATGAAAAAACTTAGTCTCATTTTTCTTCTGCTTGCAAGCATTTCCGTTTATGCACAGCAGGGCTCTTTAAAAGGAAAAGTAATTACCGATAAAAACGAATTGCTTGAAGGCGTGAACGTTGTTGTCTCCGGCACCCAGTATGGTGCGGCAACTTTAAGCGATGGAAGTTTCGAAATAAAAAATCTCCCGTTCGGTAATTATTCTCTGGAAATTTCGTTAATAGGTTATTCGAAAAAGAAAATTAATATTGATTTCAATTCCGCCACAAAACCGCTGATCATTGTACTAACCGAAGAACCGATTCAGGCGCGGCAGATTGTTGTAAGCGCAACAAAGTATGAACAGAGAATTCAAGACCTTCCGGTGAGCACCACAATTATCCAGCCGGATTTTATTGATAAAAATAATTATCTCACTTTTGATGAAATGCTGCGAAACGTTCCCGGTGTGCAAATGAATCTTGAACAGCCGAGCATTCGCGGATCGAGCGGATACAGCAAAGGAACCGGCGCGCGCGTTCTTGTTGCGGTCAACGGAATCCCAATGTACAGCGGCGATACCGGCGACATAGTTTGGGAATTGATTCCCACGGCTGATATTGAACGCATCGAAATCATTAAAGGCCCGGCGAGTTCTCTGTACGGTTCTTCCGCGATCGGCGGCGTTATAAACATCATCACAAAATCTTCCGTCAAGAATCCGATAACACATTTCCGCACTTACTTTGGAGCGTACGATAGCCCGGCGTACGATATTTGGAAATGGAACGATAACCTTAGAACTTTTTACGGCGTCGAGCTTACACACTCCAACACGGTCGGAAATCTTGCTTACACTTTATCATTCAAAAAATTTGATAACATGAGCTACCGGCAGAACGATTACGCGAAACGTTATCTCGGCTACGTTAAACTTAATTATGATTTCAACCAGAATGATAAACTCACTTTCTTTGCGGATTTCCTGAACATGGACCGCGGAAATTTTCTTTACTGGAAAGATTCTCGAAACGCGCTTGTTCCTAAAGACGAAGACAACGGCAACACCGTAGAATCCAACCGTTTGTTCACCGGATTGATTTATCATCATAATTTCAACAAAAATATTTTCGGCGAAATTAAAACGAGCTACTACTACACAAAGTTCGACGGCTACGGCATCGAGCTGACGGAATCAATTGCAAATCTTATAAGAACCGAAGCGATGCTGAACGCAGTAATTTCCGATGACTGGACAAGCACAATGGGAGTTGAAGTTTCGTATTCGAAAGTTTCGTCCAATATTTTTATGAATCCGAAATTTTTCGGCGGCGGCGCATATTTTCAAGCCGAGTACAAAGGAATTGAAAACTTGATTGCAAATTTTGGAATCCGTTACGACTACATGAAGCTGGACACGTTGAGCGGCGCAAATGCCGTTACGCCTAAAGCCGGATTGAACTACAAGCTCTCTAAAGATTTTGTTCTCCGCGCTTCGGTTGGAACCGGATTCCGCGCGCCAACTCCGTCGGAAGTTTTCACAACTGTTGGTGTCGGCGGCGGAATTGATGTGAAGCAAAATCCAAATTTGAAATCCGAGACGAGCATTTCTTTCGAAGCCGGCGCGCGTTATGATTACTCTAACGATCTTTCATTCGATCTCGCGCTTTATCAAACCGAGTACAACAATTTTATAGAAGCAACTCTTACAAAAGAGGCGAAGATTCAATTCATCAACTTGAGCAAAGCCAGAATTCAAGGATTGGAATTTACTTTGGATTGGCGGCTGATACCCGGCTTGATAAAAATTTCTTCCGGATACAATTACATGTGGGCGCGCGATCTGGAAAATAATGCACCGATGAAATACAGACCGCGTAACGTCGTGAACGCGCGGCTCCAATGCACTCCTCTACCGTTTGAGTTTGAAATTAATTTTAGATACGCAAGCCGCGTAGAAGCGATTGACGAAGCATTAACACAGCCGCCGCTCGCATTGGTAGTTGACGGCGACAAACGTGTACCGATTTACGTTACCGACATAAGCGCCGGTTACAATTTTTTGATCGGTTCCGT
>JAKAEE010000011.1 GCA_021820065.1 Bacteroidota bacterium
TGCAAGACATACTCAAGGAACTAGGAACGAAAATTTTATTCTGGAAAGTTTATATAAAACCGGGTAAACCAGTGGTTTTCGGAAAATATATGAACGGAAATAGAACTAAGCTTGTTTTCGGACTTCCCGGCAATCCAGTTTCATCATTTGTGAACTTCTTAATTTTTATAAAGTTTGCTCTAGAAAATTATTTGGGAGTTGAAAAGACAAGAAATGTTCATGCTTTGCTTGATACTCCATTGAAGAAGAAAGATCTCAAAAGGCATTTTTTTAGAGGAATACTTCGTTACGAAACTGAATCAAGAAAATATTTTGTATCTGAGGCGGGGCATCAATCATCGGGAAATATATCCGGGCTAAGCATGGCAAACTGTTTGATAGTTGTGCCCGAAGAGATTTTAAATCCCAAAATCGGCGATGAGGTTGTATGTATAGAGATATAACTGGAATTATCCTTGCGGGGGGCAAAAGTACACGGATGGGTGTTGATAAGTCTTTACTCAAGATTGGCAACCAGACAATTATTGAACGCATAACGAAACTAATGCTTGAATTGTTTTCCGAAGTAACAATTATTACAAATAATTTGGAAAGTTATTCCTTTGTCAACATTCCACTCCATATGGACATTTATAAAAATGTTGGTCCAATAGCCGGCATCCATTCCGGTCTTGTTAATTCAAAAACAGAAAAGAACTTTATTATTTCTTGTGATATTCCTTTGATGACGAAAGAAGTAATTCAATTTATAATTGAATACCCCACTCAAAAGCAAATTGTCGTTACAAAAGCAGACGGCTTTGTTCAACAACTGTGCGGCACCTATTCGAAGAAAGTTATTCCTACGATAGAAAAAAATATTAGCGAGGACATTGATATCGAGAACCGTCATCCCGATCAGAAAAGAAGAGGTTGCAAAGTTTTAAGACTGGTTAACCAACTGGATTCCGAAATCATTGATATAGAAAATGAATTAAAAAATTATGTACCAGGTACATTTTTTAATATGAATAACCCTTCTGAATACGAATTCATCCGGCAAAAACTTGAAGGCGAGTAATTAATCATGCACTTGTATAGTTGAAGAATGGTTAATAACATTTATCAACTCTCATGAGTTTCCTTTCACATTATGGTTTAGCTGTTTCTGTTAGGTACTGTGTGTAGTTTCATCAGATAAAAAATCCTCTATTTCCCGCTCGGACGAAATTCCCTCTATGTTTGTCTCAGTCGTAAGAATTATTTGTTGAAATAAGGGCATAACTGCACAAATATTTGACATTTTTATTTGGCAAAGAAGTTGATATTTATAAATATCAACAATTAAGATATTATATGCTTCAGAATCCGGAATTTGAACAGCCAGTTTATTCGATCAGCATGGCGGCGCATCTGCTTTCCATTTCCGTTCACACAATAAGAATGTATGAACGCGAAGGACTGATCATTCCACATAAGAAAGAATCCAACCAGAGACTTTATTCAAAAGCTGATCTAGAGCGGATTCAATGTATAAGAAGAAGTATCAACGAGTCGAAGGTGAGCATCAACGGCATCAAGAGAATTTATTCTTTGATTCCTTGCTGGGAAATTGTCAAATGTTCGGATGAAGATAAATCGAAATGTGAAGCTTACAAAGGGCACGAACAGCCCTGCTGGACCTATCAGAACAAAAGTACAAAGTGCGAAGATCTCAAATGCCGGTCGTGCGATGTCTATTACAAATACTCACAATGTTCAGAAGTAAAAGATCTGATTAAATCTATTTCGAGGTAACAATGAACGCGATATCAAGAAGAAAATTCTTGAAGCTTACGGGCTATACTATTGGAGCGGCAGCAGCTGCTTCGTCGCTTACTCCCGTAATCAAAGGCGCAAAAAAAATTAATAAAGAAAAAGTAAAAGGAATCCAGACGATTCCGACTTACTGCGATATCTGTTTTTGGAAATGCAGTGCGATTGCATACCTGAAAGACGGCGAGCTTTGGAAAATTGAAGGACATCCTAACGATCCTTTAAGCAAAGGTAGATTATGCCCGAGAGGAACCGGCGGCATTGGCGCACACTTCGATCCTGATCGACTGCGTTCACCATTGATAAGAACACGCGAGCGCGGAGAGGAAAAATGGAAGGAAGTTACATGGGATGAAGCGTTGAGTTATATCGCTAAAAAGATGAACAAAATTAAAGAGCAGTATGGGGCGGAATCCGTCGCTTCGTTTTCGCACGGTATCGGCGGTAATTTCTTGAAACATACTCTGAAAGCTTACGGCGCAATTAATTTTGGTGCGCCTTCTTTTGCTCAATGCCGAGGTCCCCGCGACGTTGGATTTGAACTTACCGTTGGCGATTCTATCGGATCACCAGAGAGAACGGATATAGAAAATTCAAAATGCCTTGTCTTGATCGGTTCGCATCTTGGCGAGAACATGCACAATTCGCAAGCGCAAGAATTTGCAAAAGCAATCGAAAACGATGCAACGATAATTGTTGTCGATCCGCGTTTTTCCACGGCGGCATCCAAAGCAAAATATTATTTGCCGATTAAACCCGGGACGGATATTGCTCTGCTGCTTGCGTGGATGAATGTGATCGTTTCGGAAAAACTTTACAACATAGACTACGTGACCAAGTATGGATTCGGTTTCGAACAGTTCGCGGCGGAAATTTCTAGTTACACGCCGGAGTGGGCTTATCCGGAAACCGGAATTGATCCTGACTTAATAAGAAAAACCGCGCGAACAATGGCGATGTATAAACCGGCGACTCTAGTTCATCCCGGGAGACACACAACTTGGTATGGTGACGATACTCAAAGGAGTCGCGCAATTGCTTTGCTCAATGCCCTGCTCGGAAGTTGGGGAAGCAAAGGCGGATTATTTTTTCCGGTAAGTTATTCATTGCCGCCGTATCCCTATCCGGCGTATCCAACTTCGACGAAAGAAAAACTTGATAATCCGGGAAAGAAATATCCGTTCGCTTCAGAAGAAATTACTACAGGAATTCGCGAAGCAACAATTACCGGCAAACCTTATCCGATCAAAAGCTGGATTGTCTATTCAACCAATTTGATTTTTGCTTTGCCGAACATCGATGAAACAATAAAAGCAATTCAAAATTTAGATTTGCTAGTAGTTGTTGATACCATCGGAAGTGAAATCGCCGGATGGGCAGATGTTGTTCTACCTGAATCAGTTTATTTAGAACGGCACGATGATTTTAATATGTCCCCATTCAAGCAGCCATTCTTTTCCATTCGTCAACCTGTAGTCGATCCTCCCGGAGATCAAAAGCCGAATTGGTGGATTGCAAAAAAACTTGCCGAAAAACTTGGACTCGGTAATTACTTTCCTTGGAATGATGTTGAAGAATATTTGGATTATAGACTTAAAGCCGGTGGATTGAGTTTAGCAAAGCTGAAAAAAGAAGGCGTTTTTGTTGGCGAGAAAAAGCCAATTTACATTGAAGAAGGAGTTGTTCCCGAATTTGGAACTCCATCGGGAAAAATAGAATTCTATTCGCCTCAACTTCTGCAAGCGGGATTTGATCCGGTGCCGAAATTTACAAAGGTTGAAGAACCGCCCACAGGATATTTCAGATTGCTTTACGGAAGAATTCCGGTTCACTCTTTTTCGAGAACTCAAACCAATAGAATCTTAATGGACATGTACGGTGAGAACGAAGTCTGGGTTAATCAAGACATCGCCGATAAATGGGGAATAAAAAACGATCAATATATTAAGCTGAAAAATCAAGACGGAGTAATCAGCAACAAAGTGAAATTAAAAACAACTGAAAGAATAAGACCGGACTGTGTTTACATGATTCATGGTTTTGGTCACACTTCCAAGATGTTAAAAGGCGCTTACGGTAAAGGTGCAAGCGATTCCGAATTAATTACAAGATACAAAACCGATCCGTTAATGGGGGGTACCGGCATGAATGTGAACTTTGTAACTTTTGAGACCGAGGTTTAACATGGCAAGATTCGCAATGGCTATTGATACAAAAAAATGCGTCGGATGTATGGATTGCGTAGTTGCCTGCAAAAATGAAAACAGCGTTCCCGAAGGTTACAACAGAGATTGGATCGTAACAATTACCGAGGGAAAATATCCGGACGTTCACCTTGAAATTCAATCGCAACGATGCAATCACTGTGACAACACTCCTTGTGTGGAGTGCTGTCCAACCGGCGCAAGTCACGTTAACGATGTTGGTGCCGTGGTTTTAGTTGATCATGATAAGTGCATTGGCTGCAAAGCTTGTCTTGCCGCTTGTCCTTACTCGGCAAGATTCATCAATCCGGAAGGTTATGCGGATAAATGTACGTTCTGTATTCATCGTGTTGAAAAAGGAGAGATGCCCGCATGCGTAAATGTTTGTCCAACTCACTGTATGCATTTCGGTGATCTGGATGATCCAAACAGCGAGATCAACAAATTATTGGCTTCAAGAAAATTTCATCAACTGCTGCCTGAAGCCGGAACGAATCCAAGAATTTTTTACTTGACATAAAGAATAGAACGCGGATCATTATGATTATTAAGATTTTTTATGATCTTAATAAATCATAAAGGATCATGAAAATCTGCGTTCTATCAAAGGAGCTTTTGAGATGTTAGAACTAACAACAACGCGTCACAACCCAATGATCGATCCATCCTTGCATGTTTGGTCTTGGGAAATTCCGCTCTATCTTTTCATCGGAGGTTTAGTAGCGGGTATGATGATAATCTCCGGTTACTTTTTATTCAGCAAACGCTACAAAGAAATTGATTGTGTTTGTTATTCATTGCCGTTGATAAGTTTGATAGTTCTTAGTATTGGCATGTTCTCTCTATTTCTCGATCTTGAACATAAGCTTTTTGTTTGGCGGCTATATACAACACTTAAAATTTCATCACCGATGTCTTGGGGTGCATGGATATTGATTTTAGTTTATCCGGTGATCATCGCAAATTTTCTGATGAATCCTTTAAAATTTATTGAGGTTAAATTCCCTCAAATCACCAAACTCACGACTTTTATACATCAACGACCGCGACTTATACAAAATATTGGAATTGTTAATATGATATTGGGCGGGATGCTTGGAATTTATACCGGCGTATTGTTGAGCGCAATGGGGTCTCGTCCTTTATGGAACAGTTCGATCCTATCAATTCTTTTCTTGGTTTCGGGATTATCGGGAGCGGCTGCTTTTGTTCACATGATTGCTCAGAACGTTAAAGAAAGAGAACTCCTGGCTAAAGCAGATAACAGTTTTCTAATCTTAGAACTTTTTGTAATAATGCTTTTGCTTGTCGGTCTGTTAACAACATCAAAAGTCCATATTGCTGCTGCAAGACTTTTGCTGGATGGTCCTTTCGCGGCGCAGTTCTGGGTTTTCGTTATCTTTTTGGGAATTATTGTTCCATTGATTATTCAACTGCTTGCGGTCAATCATAAAATAAAACATACACCGGTTGCGCCTGTGATGGTAATTATTGGCGGTCTCATATTGCGGTTTATAATTGTTTACGCGGGGCAGTTTAGTAAGTACCTAAACGTGTTGTGAAAGAAATTAAATGAACATCGTTTGACACTCTGTTCTGTGGATAGATATTTTGACCTTAGGCAGAAAAAATTTTTAACTTCGGAGTTATAAATCATGGTATCATTAACCCGTTTTTTTTCAAAGAAAGAAAAGCTAGCGGAAGGAAAAACGTTTGAACCAAAACCCTATTCAAATCCATACTTGGTAGGCGTTGGTTTAGGTTTGGTGCTTCTTGCCGCTTATCTGATAATGGGGAGAGGACTCGGCGCATCCGGCGCAGCCAGCACATTAGTTGCAGTAACGGTTTCAAAGGCATCACCGGAACATGCTGCGAAGAATAATTTCTACAAAGAATATCTCGGCGATGAAAACACAAATCCGCTGAAAGACTGGCTCGTCTTCGAAGTTCTTGGTGTTGCAGTTGGCGGTTTTCTTTCCGGAACTTTTGCTCACAGAATTAAAAGAACAACTGAGAAAGGTCCAAACGTTTCAATCAAGACAAGATTGATTTACGCATTTGTTGGCGGTGCAATTATGGGCTTCGGTGCTAAGCTAGCACGCGGTTGCACGAGTGGACAAGCTTTAACCGGCGGAGCGATTTTAAATCTTGGAAGCTGGGCTTTTATGTTAGCCGTTTTTGGCGGCGGTTATATAGCAGCTTATTTTATAAGGAGAGAATGGTTATGATGCCATATTTCAAATTTGGATTTTTCAGCGTCGATTTTAGTTTGGTGGTTGCTTTCGTTATCGGCATTGGATTCGGATTCTCTCTTGAAAGAGGCGGATTCGGAAATGCCAGAATTCTTGCCGCGCAATTTTATTTTTACAACATGCGCGTGCTAAAAGTAATGTTCACTGCAATCGTCACTGCAATGTTGGGATTATTTTACTTCTCATGGATAGGTTGGCTTGATATGTCGCTCGTTTATGCGACAGACACTTATCTTCTTCCTCAAATCGTCGGCGGATTATTGTTAGGTATCGGATTTGTGATCGGCGGATATTGTCCCGGAACTTCGGTTGTTTCAATGTCGACCGGAAGAACCGATGGATTGATTTACGTTTTAGGAATGCTGTTTGGAATTTTTGTTTTCGGTGAAGTTTTCCCACTGCTTGAAGGTTTCTACAATTCGACCTACATGGGTAGAGTACTGCTACCTCAATATTTCGGTGTGTCATTTGGCATGGTGGTTTTTCTGGTTGTATTCATGGCGCTCGGAGCTTTTGCTGCCGGAGAGTGGGCCGAAAAGAAATTTGCTAAGAAAGGGAGGATTGCAGAATGAAAGAATTGATATTAAAACTCAGCACACCAAAAAAACTGGCAATCGTTGCGGCTATACTCGGCATGTTCGCGTTGATCATCGGTGATCCGACAAACAGCAACAAAATTTCGGTAAATGCTAAAGCTTTGGCGCTTTCAACAATCAAAGACCAAGATAAAATTGATGTAATGACTTTAGCCGACTGGCTCATAAAAGGTAATGCCGATTATGCTTTGATAGATTTACGAAATGAAAAGAAATACAGCGAGTATAACATTCCGTCTTCCATCAACATAAGAATGGAAGATTTGCTCTCGTCGGACTTAATGAGAAATCAAAAAATACTTTTATACGGTGATGACGATGTTGCTGCGGCTCAAGCTTGGTTTATACTGAAGAGTTCCGGCTTCAAAGGTGTATATATTTTGGAAGGGGGAATGACAGCGTGGAAAGATGAAATAATGTTCCCAAAACTTTCAGCCAACGCAACGCCGGAACAAACCGCTTCTTTTGAAAAAGCTAAACAAGTCAGTTTGTTCTTCGGCGGCACTCCTCAAATAGTTTCCGGTTCCGAAAGTTCGTCCGCTGTTTCGATGCAAAAGGCCCCAGCTCAATCGGTGCCGAAATTAACAGTGCCGGCAAATACTAAGAGCAGCGCTAAGAAAAAGAAAGAAGGTTGTTAGCTCGTCAGAATATTTAAAAATCCGGCGCTTAAAACTGAGAAAGCGTCGGATTCATTTCGGTTGATTTGTCTCCCACAAATAAGAATTACTCATCGCTGTTTCTCAAAATTTGAAAAATAATATTTGATTAGACTTTGAATTCCTTTCAAAAAGTTGATATCAACGGTTGGCAGAATAGTTGATACTGGTTGATATCAACTATTAAATAAAAAGATTAGCAAAATGCTCAAAAACGAAATATCAGATACTCCGGTTTATACAATCAGTTCAGCTGCAAATCTTCTTAACATATCTGTTCATACTCTACGGATGTACGAGCGCGAAGGACTGATCATTCCATACAAAAAAGAAAGCAACCAGAGACTTTACTCAGATAAAGACTTGGAAAGAATGAGATGCATCAGAGCTACAATCTCTGAAGAAAAAATTGGAATCGAAGGGATACGAAGAATTTTATCACTGATTCCGTGCTGGGCAATTGTAAAATGTCCGGCGAAAGATAGAAAAAATTGTACGGCATATAATGGTTATTCAGAGCCGTGCTGGATGCTTAAACATAAAGACAATGTTTGTGCAAATAAAGATTGCAGAATATGTGAAGTGTATGCTTCATTCGGAAATTGCAAAAGCATAAAAGATAAATTGAAAGAAATTATTCCCGTTTAAAAAAATAAGGATACATGATGAAAAAGCTATTAATTCTCGGTGCCGGCACTGCCGGAACAATGATGTTAAATAAATTAAACAATGCGTTAGACAAAAATGAATGGCAGATAACAATAGTTGATCAGCATGAGACTCACTACTATCAACCGGGATTTCTGTTCATCCCGTTCGGAATATACAAGCGAAAAGACGTTATCAAGCCTAAGAGAGATTTCTTCCCTACGGAGGCAAACGTTATAGTTTCCGAAATCGAAAAGATTGAACCAAAAGAGAACAGAGTTATTCTCAAGAACAACAAAGTTCTCTCATACGATGTTTTGATAATTGCCACCGGCGCACAAATAAAACCGGAAGAGACGGAAGGTTTGAAAGGCGAACTTTGGCACAAGAACGTATTTGATTTCTATACAATTGAAGGTGCATGTGCATTAGCCGACTTCTTTAAACATTGGGAAGGTGGAAAGCTTGTTCTCAACATAACCGAGATGCCGATAAAATGCCCGGTTGCACCGCTGGAATTTGTTTTCCTTGCTGATTCTTACTTTACCGAACGAGGAATGAGAGACAAAGTAGAAATTCATCTTGTAACTCCGTTGCCCGGTGCATTTACAAAACCGCGTGCGTCATCAATTCTCGGCGACTTCCTTGATAAGAAAAATATTAAACTTACAACCGATTTCAGCATTGCAAGGGTTGATAACGAATCGAAAAAAATTATTTCATGGGATGAACGGGAAGTTGCTTTCGACGTGCTGGTAACAATTCCAACCAACATGGGAGATGCGGTAATTGCAAGAAGCGGAATGGGCGACGAACTGAACTTTGTGCCGACGGATAAACAAACTCTTCGTTCTCAAGATTACGAAAATGTTTTTGTGATTGGTGACGCTACTAATTTGCCGAGTTCAAAAGCCGGTTCGGTTGCACATTTTCAAGCTGACGTACTTTTTGAAAACGTTCTCAGTTTTATTGAAGGTAGAAAGCCGCAAGAAAAATTCGACGGTCACGCAAATTGTTTTATTGAATCGGGTTTCGGCAAAGGAATACTGATTGATTTTAATTATGAAACAGAACCGCTCCCGGGAAAATTTCCGTTGCCTGGCGTCGGTCCGTTTTCACTGCTTGAAGAGACAAAAATGAATCATTACGGCAAAGTAATGTTCCGCTGGATGTACTGGAATTTTCTGCTTAAGGGCACCGAACTTCCGATTGAATCACAAATGTCAATGGCTGGAAAGAGGTTATAAAATGGAAGAGAAAACAACTCAAAATCAGATTGACGCGATCAATTCGAAACTCGATTTGATTCTCGAAGAGATCGAACTTCAGAGAAAACATAGACGCGAAATGGAGGATTTGAAAGACGACTTAATGCGTGTTGGTAAAGATTTCTACGACACTGCTGTTGAAGAACTCGAAGCAGTTCATGATCACGTGAATACGAAAGATATTTTGCACCTCGGTAAGTACCTTTTGCGGAATGTGAACACTATCAATCGCAGCATTGAGCAGTTGGAAAGCGTGAAAGATTTTCTCGTAGACGTTTCCCCGCTGGTTAGAGAATCCGTGCTGGATATGATGGAAAAATTAGATACGATCGACAGGAAAGGATACTTTGAATTTGCAAAAGAGCTTTCCAATGTTACCGATAAGGTAATTACTTCATTCAGCAAGGAAGATGTTAAAAATCTCGGCGATAATATTGTCACCATTCTACAAACAGTAAAAAATCTTACACAACCGGATATGCTTCACACAGTGAACAATGCGCTAAATGTTTATAAGCAGCTTGATATAACGGTGAAGAAGGATGTAACGCTGTTTGGTTTAATGAAGGAGTTAAATACCCCCGAAGTAAAAAGAGGATTGGCATTTGCTGTGGAATTCTTAAAGAATCTGGCGAATCCTCGCAACGGAAAAGAATCAACAGAAAATATTTCAAAACAAATAAATTAAAATTAGGAGATATCATCATGGCAGCAAAAGAATATGCAGGCAAGACAGTTGAACTTGATGCCGACGGAAATTTAGTAAACCAAGCCGACTGGAGTGAAGATATAGCAAAATCCTTGGCACAGGAAGAAGGAATTAACGGATTAACCGAACGCCACTGGGTAGTTTTGAATTACATGAGAAAAGAATTCCAAACTAAGGGAGACGCTCCTTCGATAAGAAAATTAACTAAAGAAAGCGGCGTTGATACAAAAGAGTTGTACGGACTGTTTCCGGGAGGACCGGCGAAGAAAGCCGCACGCATTGCGGGATTACCGAAACCAAAAGGTTGCATTTAACATAAGGAGAAATCAAAATGGCTGAACCAATTAAAAAAGTTTCAATCGTAGTATCGCGCGGATCGTTAGAAGGTGTTTATCCAGGATTAATTATGGCAAACGGCGCAAGAATGGAAGGCATTGAAGCAACTTTATTCTTTACCTTCTTCGGATTGTACGGCATAATCGATAAGAAGATGGATCACTTAAAAGTTGCAACTGTTGGAAATCCCGCAATGTGTGTACCCGATGCTATGGGTCCGGGTTTACCAACTTGGATGGGAGCTATTCCGGGAATGTCATGGTATGCAACCGGAATGATGAAAAAAGAAATTGAGAAGTTGGACATTCCTCCGGTTCGAGAGTTCATTGAAATGATTCATGATGCTGGCTGCGAAATTTACGGATGCAAAGCTACGGTTGATATGTTCCATTTGACGAAAAATGATTTCTGTCCGCAAGTTGACGAGATAATATCAGTAGGGCAGTTTTACGAAAAGTCCGCCGGCGCACAAATTATTTTTACATAATCTTTGTTTGATAGTTCACTTGTAAGGAAGTGCAAATCCAACAAAACAATAAACGGAGAATCAAAATGAAATTATCCGTCAAGTCGATTCTGTATCTAATGTTTTTTTCGTTCGTTACTATTTCAGCGTCAGAACATGGAATTTATTTACAAACCATTTCGAACATCAAAGGCGATTTTTACAAAGTCGGGGATGAGCTCAAAACAAAACTAAAATCAGCAGGCTTCAACATACTTAATTACACGGATATTGCGACGCCGGATATTGTACGGCAGAAGAAAGAAGAACAGTGCGGATTCAAAGCTAAGTTGATTTTATGCAGTTCGAATGAATTCACTAAAATGATGACATCTCGCGGCAACAAATATCTTGTTGCATCTTTTCTGAGGATAGGACTTTATGAAACACATGATGGTGTTCAAATTGTAATTGCAGACCCGGAAACAATTAACCGAATTGTTTTTAATGATCTTTGGGAAAACGGAAAAGAAAACGAATACAATCAAATTGTAAAAAAGACAAAAGAATTTAAAGCGAATCTTATTTCGGCAATTCATTCAATTAGCGGCGGAACTAAGGTGGAAAAGGTGATGGAGCCGATCAGAAGTGATGAAGATTTGCGCGAATCGTCCCGCGATATGTTTATGATGGTTGGCAAGATGACTTTCTTTAATGATGAAGACCAGTTCCCAATAATTTATTCTCGTAAGAATACCGATGGCAGAAAAGGTCTTGAGAGATTGATTAACGAAATGAAAAACAATCTCAAAAATTTTCAACCGACTAAGGATGATGTTGAATACCGTTACGTCGCATCGCCGGAAGTTTTAAAATGGAAAATTATTGGTCAAGTATATTCTCCGGATTCTACATCGGTAGTGCTTGGAATTACAAGACCGCAGACTGAAGGATTGTCATTTCAAATTGCAGGTTCAAAACGGGAGTCAAGTGCAAACAAATGTCCCGGCATCGATCACTTAGTTGCGTATCCAATTGAAGTTTTGATCACTCAAAAAGATGGTCAGCTACTCGTTTCAACTGCTAGAGAAATGTTCAGGATGGATATGTATTTCTGGGATGCGGGCAAGATGGCATTTATGAATCACATGAGTATGCCGTCTGTGCTGGATGAATCCATTAAAATCGCTTTGTTGGGTAAAGAGTTCCAAAAATAATAGAACGTATTTACTGAATGGGTGCACAAACACAAAACGAAGGAGTACTAAAATGAAGTTATTATTGAAATCAGTTTTATTTATCGTGTTGTTGGTATCAATGGCGCAAGCGCAGACAGGTACACGACTTGTAGGATTCGATGCAAAATCTCTTGGGCGCGGTGGAACGTCGATCGGAGTTTTCGATAGTCCCGAATTGATGATGACCAATCCCGCCGGAATATCTTTTCTAAATAATTCAATGCTGAATGTTGATGTATCATTAATGTTTCCGTCACTTCATTTTCAGAACAAGTTGAACGACGTTGACGGCGACAAAAATACATTTCCGCTTCCAGCAGTGGCGTATGTTAATAAGTGCGCTGAAAGCGATTGGAGCTGGGGAGTGGGATTCTTCACAGCCGGTGGAATGGGCGCAGATTTTAATTTGAAGCATGCACTTTACCGCGATCAAAACGGCAATTATCAATTGCAAAAGTATCATTCAAAATTAGCTTCGATGCAAGGCGGATTGACAGTGGCTTATAAATTGAGCGACAATTTTTCCGTAGGCGCAAGTTTACATCTTGTTTACAGCATGTTGGAATTTTCAATGCCTTACTCGTTGAATCCTTCTGTGATGCAAGGAATAGCAGCGCCTGGAATGACTTTCGGACAAATGTTTGCCGCTCCGCAGTCTATGGGCGGATTTGGTTATAATGAAGTAACCGCATCGGCAAATATGAGCGATCTTACTGCAATCGGTTTCAACGGGAAAATTGGATTTGCTTACAAAGTAAATGAAAAACTTTCGATCGGCGTTAACTACACATTGCCGACATCCTTGAGTTACAAAAACGGTAAAGCTTCGATGGATATGACCGCCCAGTTGAACAATGCATTCGGATTAGCAGTCCAAGGTTATATGATGCAGAATCCCGGGTCAACTCAACAGCAGGCACAAGCTGCTGTAATGACACAGTTTGGTCAAATGGGAATTGATATGTCGAAAGGAGTTCAGGCAAATTATGATCTGAATGTTGATCTGAAATTCCCACAATCGTTCGGATTCGGAATTTCTTACGTTGCCTCTGAGAACGTAAAATTAGCTGCCGATTTAGAATGGCTTAATTGGGAAAACGCATTTGACAAGATGACTTTGAGTTTATCGAACGGCGCGAATCCAAACATTAATAAGATGATGGGAAACAGCGGATCGTTCAATATAGATTTTCCGTTGAACTGGAAAAATTCAATCGTTGTAAAACTTGGCGGTGAGTTTAATGTTAATCCTGGTTTAACACTTCGTCTTGGATATGCTTACGGAAGCAATCCGGTTCCGGAGTCAACAATATTTCCTGTATTCCCGGCGATCGTAGAAAATCATATTATGGCCGGAGCGAGCTATAAAGTTTCGACCCCGCTAACAATTAACGCAGCTTTTGAAATGGGTTTGAATAAATCATTGCAGGCAAGCAATCCAAGCTTAATTGCAAATGAGTATGATGGAAGTACGAGTCAACTTGCTACAACACTGTTACACGTTTCGGTAAGTTATAATTTTTAAGAAATAATTAAGATGAAGAGCATGAGTAAGAGCAAGATTTTTCTTGCTCTTGCTCGTATTCTTAATCATGCTCAAGATTTTTTTAAAGGAAAATCGAATAGCTGAAATTTGAATTGCAAATTGTAATGTTTAATAAACTCTTCCAAAATTGAATTACGAACAACACACAGAACATTTCCATTCAAATTATTAACCTGCTTAAAGATTTCTGAAATTGCCGGTTCTAGTCCTTTCCCTTCAAGTTCAAGCGGACCAATTTCATCAATGACTAACCAATCTAAATGTTTTTGAAAACACGATAGGATCACATTCTGCGACCAAGAAAAAACGGTTCCGCTGAATTTATAATTCCCGATTTGTATCGCGTTGGGTTTATCTGCAATTTCAAGTTGTTTCAAAGTTCTAGAACCAATGTGATAGATAAATCTTTTTCCTTCGATCACGGGCTGTAAAATACCATCAATGTCCTTCTGTGAAGAAGCCCAAAGCATCAGTCGTGTAGTTTTACCAGATTTAATTTCTCCTGTCAGGATGTGAATATTTTTCATTCTCTTACAAGTCAGTTAAAAGTAGCAAAGCCAATGAATCAGACAAAAATTTTCTGTAACGCGAATATCCGCTCAACGATGACGATAATCTCCAGCAGTAATTAACAACGTTTTTGAAATTCGGAAACAATTCGGTAATGTTATTCACCTCGCAGGCATGTTCAAATTTTTTCTTCTCTATGAATAATTTGAATAGTTTGACCGCCAACGGAGAGACAAGCGTGAACCATACGAACGTAATGACAATTGAACGGATGAGCATGAATAAAATATCATACGCACTCGATTCAAAGAGATGTGGAAATAAATACGAAATAATCATTAAGACGAAAGAAATGGATAGAATTATAACGCCGGATTTGCGTTGCCACCATCTTTTTCTCTTTTTGGATTTCGGTCTTTCGAAAAGTTCATTCTGTTCTTCGCGTGTCAGTTTTAGTATTTCCAAATCTTTAGATTTTTTTAGCAGCCATTTATCAAAATGTGTGGCTCTTATCCCTATGTAGATCCCAGCCAAAACGTGCAAAGCGGTATAAACTGAAATCAGAATTAAACTTGCACTAAACGTTAATCGTCCATGAAGTAATGGAATCTGATTAAGTATAAATTTCGCAAGCGTGTCAAAAGATTCCCAGATTGTGTTGCCGAAAAGTATAGTCATCATGATAAACTTTTGAAGCGCTGCAAAGAACAATGCAAATATTCCAAGTAATATTGCTGCTACATTTTTTATAGGGACAAAAGTGAAGAACAAAAACCCCAGAACTCCCTGTAGAGTAACTGCCAAATAAGAATTGAGAGGGACATACGGAGTTACTATTGCTTTGACTAAAATTACTATCAAAGTTGCCTTTATAATTTCAGACTTGGACTTTCCGTATTGTGCAAGTAAACAAATGAAAAGTACCGCTGCACTGCCGATGAATAAACCGGTAAACGGAATTTTAAGTACGTGAAGAATTCCACCCAATGCCGTTTCGCTGAATGCCCACAGAGCTGTAATCCTTCTCGTGTCTATTCGGTTAGTGATGTGGGAACCGGAAAATTCAAACAAACTTATCTGCCTTTCTTCTTATCAAGAATATCATCCACCCAGCTCATCACTGCCATAGCAGATGGAAACCCGATCGTTGGGATTGAAAGTAATGTAACGTGACGAATCTCATTTTTTGTTAGACCGAGTTTTATTCCTTTTCGTACCTGAGCGTGAACGGCACCTTCCATTTTTGAACCGGTCGCTAATGCTAATTTTACAAGCGCACGTTCTTTCTGATTGAGCGGTCCCTGATGATGAATCGCGTCACCTAAGGTTTCATAAGCCACCGCAATTTCCGGATATTCTTTTAGGAATCGCTCAAATCTCATTGGTAATTTTGCCATAGAATCTCCGCGATTAAATACGAATTTTTCTTTTAAAATTAATTAGAAACCAAAACAACTTGCAAAACTTAAACAATTTCCGATAAATCCATCTTTATTTTCTCCTCACTTATTTCTATAATTGACCTCGATTTTTTATGTTTTTCTTAGAATTAAGACTTAATCGGAGCTAAAAGAAAGTCCTACTAATAAATGCTTCTTTTCACCACGAAATGCTGTTAAATACAGAATAGGCAACTCTGATCAATGGCAAGAAATTTGAAAAGACAAAGTGACTCAATAAAGAAAAAATTATCAAATATATAGAGGATTAAATGGAACGAAGAAAAATTACTATCGATGGAAATGAGGCTGCCGCGCATGTGGCATACAGAGTGAGTGAAGTGATCGCGATTTACCCGATTACTCCTTCTTCAACAATGGGTGAGTTGTCGGATGCTTGGTCCGCGCGACAAATCAAAAATATTTGGGGAACGGTGCCAACCGTTTCTGAATTGCAAAGTGAAGGCGGAGCTTCCGGTGCTGTTCACGGATCATTACAAAGCGGAGCTTTAACAACTACGTTCACTGCATCGCAAGGTTTGTTGCTGATGATTCCCAACATGTATAAGATTGCCGGCGAATTAACATCGACGGTTTTTCATGTCAGCGCTCGATCAATCGCTGCATCGGCTTTGTCAATTTTCGGTGACCACTCTGATGTTATGGCGACGCGTCAAACCGGTTTTGGATTAATCTGCTCGAACTCGGTTCAGGAAGTTATGGATACTGCGTTGATTGCCCATCGTGCAACTTTAGAATCTCGCATTCCATTTATCCATTTCTTTGACGGATTCAGAACTTCGGCTGAGGTTATGAAGATTGAAGAATTGAGCGACGATGATATACGCGCGATGATCGATGATGAAAAAATTAGCGAATTTAAAAAGCGCGCGCTCAATCCGGAACATCCGTTCATTCGCGGTACCGCACAAAATCCGGATGTATATTTCCAAGGTAGAGAAACGGTTAACAAGTTTTATGACCCATGTCCTGAGATTGTTCAAAATGCGATGGATGAATTTGCGAAGATAACAGGAAGACAATACAAGTTATTCGATTATTACGGCGCACCGGATGCAAAACGAATTATTGTAATAATGGGCTCCGGCGCCGAAGCTGCCCAAGAAGCAGTTGAATATTTGACCGAGAGAAAGGAAGAGAAAGTCGGCATTCTTAAAGTAAGATTGTACAGACCGTTTTCAGCCAACCATTTATTAGCGGCATTGCCGAAGACAGTTGAGAAAATTGCAGTATTGGATAGAACAAAAGAACCGGGATCGCTCGGTGAACCTCTATATCTTGATGTTGTTTCCGCAATTTCAGAAGCAATGAGTTCTAACAAACCTCCTTTTGCAAAAATGCCTAAGATCATTGGCGGACGTTATGGTTTATCTTCCAAAGAATTTACGCCTGCGATGGTTAAAGCTGTATTTGACAATTTGAAATTGGACGAACCGAAAAATCATTTCACTGTTGGAATTATTGACGACGTAACCTTCACAAGTTTGGACGTAGATGATAGTTTCGTTACCGAAGGTGACGACGTTGTAAGATGTCTCTTCTACGGATTGGGTGCAGATGGAACGGTAGGTGCAAACAAAAATTCGATTAAGATTATTGGTGAAGAAACCGACAACTTTGCGCAAGGCTACTTTGTTTACGATTCTAAAAAATCCGGCTCAACTACAGTCTCTCACTTAAGATTTGGAAAGAACCCGATTCATTCCTCATACTTGATTCTATCGGCAAAGTTTGTCGGCTGTCACACGTTTGGACTTCTCGAAAAATTTGACGTGCTTGGCAACATAGAGAACGGTGGAACGTTCTTGCTGAACAGTCCTTATCCAACGGAAGAAACATGGAATAAACTTCCAACCAAAGTTCAGCAGCAGATCATTGATAAGAAATTAAATTTCTATGTGATTGACGGTTACTCGGTTGCAAACAAAACCGGAATGGGAAGCAGAGTTAATACAATTATGCAGACATGCTTCTTTGCAATTTCCGGAATTCTACCGAAGGATGAAGCGATTGAGCAAATTAAAAAGTCGATTAAGAAAACTTACGGTGCAAAGGGAGAAGAAATTGTTAAAAAGAATTTTGAAGCTGTTGACCAAACCCTCGACAATTTATTCAAGATAGATGTTCCGGCAGAAGCGACCAGTTCGATTCAAATTCCTCCGACAGTTTCACCAAAAGCCCCGGATTATGTACGAAACGTTCTTGCAAAAATGATGGAAGGTAAAGGCGACCAAGTTAAAGTTAGCGAGATGCCGATAGACGGAACATTCCCATCGGCTACAACCAGATGGGAAAAAAGAAACATAGCTCTTGAAGTTCCGCAATGGGATCCAGAATGGTGTATTCAATGCGGCAAGTGCGCGCTCGTTTGTCCACACGCTGCAATTAGAATTAAAGTTTACGATAAACAGTTATTGAAAGACGCGCCGGCCACATTTAAATCAATGGACGCAAAGGGAAAAGAATTTCCGGATGGATATGCATACACGATTCAAACCGCAGTTGAAGACTGTACGGGTTGCGAATTATGCTACGAAGTTTGTCCGGCTAAAAATAAAAAGGAAACACGCCTAAAAGCACTCAACATGGTTCCGCAGATTCCAATCCGCGAACAAGAAAGTGTAAACTACGATTACTTCTTGAACTTACCGGAAATCGATAGAAGACTAGTAAACACCGGACTTGTGAAGAGCAATCAATTGCTCGAGCCATTGTTCGAATACTCCGGTGCTTGTTCAGGTTGCGGCGAAACTCCTTATGTGAAATTGGTTTCACAGTTGTTCGGCGATAGAGCAATGGTTGCAAATGCAACCGGATGCTCATCAATTTACGGTGGCAACTTGCCGACAACACCGTGGGCAGTTAACAAAGAAGGACGAGGACCGGCTTGGTCGAATTCACTTTTTGAAGACAACGCCGAGTTTGGTTTTGGAATGCGCTTGGCAATCGATAAACAATTTCAGTTTGCGAATGAACTTGTGGCAAAGTTCACTGATAAACTTGGGAAAGAATTTGTTGACGCCATTGTTCATGCAGATCAAAAAGATGAAGCCGGGATTTATGACCAGAGGGAACGTGTAGCCGAGTTAAAGAAAAAACTTGCCGGTGAAAAATCCGTTGATGCCAAGAAACTTTTGGAAGTTGCTGACTATCTTGTTAAAAAATCTGTTTGGATTATTGGCGGCGATGGATGGGCATACGATATCGGTTACGGCGGACTTGATCATGTAATTGCTTCCGGGAAAAACGTAAACATTTTGGTTTTGGATACAGAAGTTTATTCGAACACCGGCGGACAAATGTCGAAATCTACCGGCATGGGCGCTGTTGCAAAATTTGCCGCAGCTGGAAAACCAACCCCGAAAAAAGATTTAGCAATGATGGCAATGAATTACGGCAATGTTTACGTCGCAAAAGTTGCTATGGGTTCCAACGACGCTCAGACAATCCGTGCATTCCTTGAAGCTGAAGCTTACGACGGTCCGTCGTTAATTATTGCTTACAGTCATTGTATCGCACACGGTATCAACATGGCAAAAGGAATGGAAAGCCAAAAACTTGCCGTTGATAGCGGTTACTGGCCTTTGTTCAGGTACAACCCCGATAGTTTGAAAGAAGGAAAGAATCCGCTTAAGCTGGATTCGAAAGCTCCGAAAATCAAGTTGGAAGATTACATCTACAAAGAAACACGTTACAAGATGTTAACTAAATCTCATCCAACGGAAGCGCAGCATTTACTGGTTGCAGCTCAAGAAGAAGTTTTGAAGCGATGGAAGATTTACGAGCAGATGGCCGGATTTGATTTCTCGAAAAACGGCGGCGAAGAAAAATCCGAAACTAAAAACCGATAAAATAATTTTGAATATAATTTGGAGCTAACATGAATTTATCAACCAAGTACATGGGACTGAATCTAAAGAACCCGATCGTTCCATCTGCATCGCCGCTTTCTCAAAACGTTGATACCGTTAAAGCAATGGAAGATGCCGGTGCTGCTGCAGTCGTTGTGTATTCTTTGTTTGAAGAACAGATTGTGCATGAGTCCGGAGAATTGGATCATTATTTATCGAATCATACCGATAGTTATGCCGAAGCGTTAAGCTACTTTCCTGAACCGGAAAAATTTCATCTTGGTCCTTATCAATATCTCGATCATATAGCAAAATTGAAAAAGTCAGTTGACATACCGGTTATCGGAAGTATCAATGGCGTTAGCAACGGCGGCTGGATTAAGTACGCACAAAATATTGAACAAGCCGGTGCCGATGCATTGGAACTGAATGTTTATTACATACCGACCAATCCAAACATACCGGGTTCGGAAATTGAGAAGATGTACATCGATACATTGAAAGCTGTGAAGAGTAAGGTGAAGATTCCTGTAGCTATTAAACTGAGTCCATTCTTTTCTTCTATGTCGAACATGGCAAAGAAACTTGATGAAGCCGGCGCCGATGCACTTGTTTTGTTCAACAGATTTTATCAGCCGGATTTTGATTTGGAAAAATTAGAAGTTGCACCGAACCTAATGTTGAGTACAAATTGGGAAATGCGTTTACCGTTACGCTGGATTGCAATTCTTTATGGAAACGTTAAAGCAAGTATGGCTGCAACAAGCGGAATCCATTCGCACCTTGACGCAATTAAAATCATCATGGCAGGCGGAGACGTTGCGATGATGTGTTCGGAATTATTGTTAAATGGCGTGAACCGGATTGAACAAGTTGTTGAAGGAATGAAATTGTGGATGGAAGAAAATGAATATGATTCGATTGAAATGATGAAAGGAAGCATGAGTCAAAAATCGACTGCAGAGCCCGCCGCATTTGAACGAGCGAATTATATGAAACTTCTTCAAAGCTATAAAACTATACTTTAGTAGAGGCACATTAAAGAAAGCCGTCAAGTTTGAACAAGCTTGGCGGCTTACTCATTTATTCCAATCATAGGCAACTTTAAATTCACTTCTTTATATTTGTTCAGAATCAATTACTCGCCGAAGAGTTAAATAGGAAGCTGATGCAAGAATTCTATCACAAGTTTTACACGCAATATCTCGGTTGTGATTTTGAAATGCTCGTCTTCGGCAGTTCAGGCTATCCTATAGTTTTATTCCCCACATCGCTTGGCAGATATTATGAAATGAAAGATTGCGGTTTGATTCATGCCGCCGAGCATTTGATTGACAGCGGCAAGCTAAAGATTTATTGCGTAGATGGTATCGATTCGCGAAGCTGGTACAATTACTCAATCCATCCGGCAGACCGCGTTAAAACCCACATTGCGTACGAACGCACAATACTGAATGATGTTATTGAATTTGCGAAATTCGAATGTGCTTCGAAAGATGTTGCTGTTGCCGGATGTAGTTTCGGCGGATACCACGCGCTTAATCTTGCATTTAAACACCCGGACAAAATAAAATTCTTACTCAGCATGAGCGGCGAGTTTGATATACATCAATTCATTTTCGGCTACTACGACGACAATTGCTATTTCAACAATCCGACTGATTACATGCCCAACCTCACCGATCCATGGTATCTTGATCGAATAAAAAAAATGTTGATTGTTCTTGGAACCGGCGAACGGGATGAATCGCTTGAAGATAACAAAGCGATGAGCGAAATACTGCATGCAAAAGCAATCCCTCATTTGTTAGATGTCCGCACGTCTTCTGGGCATGATTGGGATTCGTGGAAGAAAATGTTTCCAGATTATTTATCACTTATGCTCGAAACGTTGGAAAAAGAACAATCGAAACAGTATAAATCGCAAATCTAAAATATTCCACATCGGGAACAATTTAGTAAAGACGTCGGTTTAGATGGAAGACATTTATTGATAATAAAATAATTCTAGAAAGGGTAAAAAATGAAAATTGGAATTCTTGGATCGGGAAACGTTGGACAACAACTTGCAAACGGATTCCTGAAGACCGGGCATGAGGTGAAGATAGGCACGAGAGATTCCTCAAAACTGAACGATTGGTTGAAAGATGCGGGAGCTAATGCTATCGCCGGTTCATTTGCGGAAGCGGCCGGTTTTGGTGATATTATTATTCTGGCAACTTCTTGGGCTGGAACTGAAAATGCGGTTGCGCTTGCCGGTAAAGATAATTTCAAAAATAAAATTGTTGTTGATGTAACTAATCCATTAGATTTTTCACAAGGCACTCCTCCTAAATTAGATTCATCCTTTGGAAAATCTGCCGGCGAAAGAATTCAATCATGGCTGCCGGATTCAAAAGTTGTAAAAGCTTTTAACACTATCAGCGCATTTATAATGGTGAATCCAAAATTAGAAGAAGGGAATCCTGATCTTGTAATTGCCGGGAACGATTCAGTTGCGAAAAAAACCGTTATAGATTTTGCTAGAAGTTTCGGCTGGCAAAATGTAATTGATATCGGCGACATTTCTCAGTCATATCTTTTGGAAGCGTTTGCGATGCTTTGGATTGTCTTTGGATTCAAAAATAACCACTGGACTCATGCTTTTAAATTGTTGATGAAATAATTTAACATGGCAAAGAGTAACGGCAAAAAAATCGCACTCATAACCGGCGCCAACAAAGGCATCGGTTTTGAGATTGCTAATCAACTAGGACAAAAGGTTTTTCACGTTGTTATCAGTGCTAGAGATGCCGACCGAGGAATTGCTGCAGCAGAATTATTGAATCAACGAGGTGTTGAGGCAACATTTCTTCAGATGGATGTTTCTGATTCACGCAGCATTTCAGACGCAGCAAGACTTTATGCAGAAAAATTTGACCGCTTGGATGTTCTCATCAACAACGCTGCAATTCTAATTGAGTCCGGTAGTATTGTCTCAATGGACAGTAGTATTCTCGAAGATACGTTCCGTACTAACACAATCGGGCCGTTGCTGGTGATTCAAAATTTTTTGGAATTTATGACTAAAGGTGGACGCATAATTAATATCTCCAGTAGTGCCGGTTCACTTTCGAATATGACGAACTACTCGCCTGCATACAGCATTTCTAAGACAGCGCTCAATGCCATTACACGGCAGTTTGCATCAGAGCTTTCTGGAAAAGGAATAGCGGTTAATTCCGTTTGTCCCGGTTGGGTGAGAACCGATATGGGAGGAAGAAACGCCACGCGTTCCGTAGAAAAGGGCGCAGAAACTGCTGTATGGTTGGCTACAGAGGCATCTCAGTCTGTAACCGGAAGATTCATAAAAGACAAAAAAGAAGTAGCCTGGTAGCTAGACAAAAATAATTTGACACTTCGTAATTACTTAACTAATGTTGATTCGCTTCGATTACTTTATTACATTTGCCTCGCAATTTTTAGATTGCAATTAAAATTTGCCGAAGTGGCGGAATCCCGATAAGACCGGGACAGGTTGGTAGACTTGCTTACATGCAGGGCACTGGACACAAATTCCGGTGAGCTTGTTATTGGACACAGGAAAAGTTCTTAATAAAGTTTGTAGTAATTTGCCGAAGTGGCGGAATCCCGATAGATCGGGACAGGTTGGTAGACTTGCTTACAGGCAGGACACTGGACACAAATTCCGGTGAGCTTGTTATTGGACACAGGAAAAAGTTCTTAATAAAGTTTGTAGTAATTTGCCGAAGTGGCGGAATTGGTAGACGCGCTGGACTCAAAATCCAGTGGGGCTCAAACTCCGTGCCGGTTCGAGTCCGGCCTTCGGTACTTGCTGAAACCCGATTTTTTGATATAAAGAATCGGGTTTTTTGTTTTCGCAATTCCGTAATTTTGTAGCCACTATTTAGTCACAAATTTGTAAAGCGATGGAAGAAAAAAATAATTCGCCGAAACCTAAAAATTTTATTTACGAACTGATTGATGAAGATACTAAATCCAACCGATGGGATGGAAAGACAATCTGCACCCGTTTTCCTCCCGAACCGAACGGTTATCTTCATATTGGTCACGCGAAATCAATCTGCTTGAATTACGGTATAGCGAGAGACTACAAGGGTAAATTCAATCTTCGTTTTGATGACACAAACCCAAGCAAAGAAGAACAAGAATATGTTGATTCGATCATTGAAGACGTTCGATGGCTCGGCGGAGATTTTGAGGATCGAGTTTTTTTCGGTTCTGATTATTTTGAAAAGATGTATGGATGGGCAATTGAGCTGATCAAGAAGGGAAATGCTTACGTTGATGACCAGACCGCGGACGAGATAAGGCAGACACGCGGCACGTTAACCGAACCAGGCAAAGAAAGTCCGTACCGTAACAGAAGTGTTGAAGAGAATCTGAATCTTTTCGAGCGAATGCGCAATGGAGAATTTGCAAACGGAACGAAAACTTTACGTGCCAAAATTGATATGGCTTCGCCCAACATTAATCTGCGGGATCCCATCATGTACCGCATTGTGCATGAAGATCATCATCGTCAAGGAAACAAGTGGTGTATTTATCCAACTTACGATTGGGCGCATGGATTGGAAGATTCCATTGAGGGAATCACACATTCCATCTGCACTTTGGAATTTGAAAATCATAGACCGCTTTACGATTGGTTTCTGGATGAACTTGGGATTCATCATCCTCAGCAGATAGAATTTGCGCGCCTCAATCTTAATTATACAGTGATGAGCAAAAGAAAGCTGCTTCAACTTGTAAAAGAAAATTATGTTGACGGCTGGGACGATCCGCGAATGCCTACAGTATGTGGAATTAGAAGAAGGGGTTATACACCACAGTCGATTCAGAATTTTGCCGAGATAATAGGCGTTGCAAAACGCGACGCGCTTACCGACATTGCTCTTCTTGAATATGCAATTCGCGATGATCTTAACAAACATGCTCAACGTGCAATGGCTGTACTTCGTCCTTTAAAAATTGTTATCACAAATTATCCGGATACCGTTGAAGAACTTGATGCGATTAACAATCCGGAAGATACTGCAATGGGAAGCCGCAAAATTCCGTTCGGAAAAGAAATTTTCATCGAGCAGACGGATTTCATGGAAGTTCCACCAAAAGGTTATCACAGACTGGTACCCGGCGGAGAAGTGAGACTGCGTTATGCTTATATAATCAAATGTGAAGAAGTGATTAAAAATGATAAAGGCGAAATTGTTGAACTGCGATGTACTTTTGATCCGGAAACAAAAAGCGGTTCTGGCACCAGTACGAAAAAAGTGAAAGGAACTATTCATTGGGTTTCTGCGAAACATGCCGTTGGTGCCGAGGTCAGATTATATGACAGACTATTTACCGTCGAGAATCCTGGCGCAGAAGAAAACTGGCTCGATCTTATTAACAAAAATTCTCTGGAAATAATTTCCAGTGCTTTGATCGAACCATTCCTTAAAAATTCCAAACCGGGTGAAAGATACCAGTTTGAAAGACACGGTTATTTCTGCGTAGATACAAAATATACAACTAACGAAAAGTTGGTGTTCAATAGAACCGTTACACTAAAAGATAGTTGGACAAAGAAATAAGTTAGGCAAGCAGAGAAAGTTTAGAAATATTTAGCGAATCTTTTCCACAGCAGAATGAATACGCTCAGTTACTTCATCTTTGCCAAGAATAACAAGAATGTCGTACACTCCCGGACCAGTGCTCATTCCTGATACAGCTAATCTGAGTGGATGAATTAGTTTGCCGACGCCGATATTTAATTCTGCAGCTAATTGCTTCAAGGCATTCTCGTAATCTTCCTTGGTAGGATTCTGCAACGTGCTGAATCTGTCTCGCAGCTTTGTGATCTGTGAAGGTGTTTCTGATTTCCAATTTTTTTCAGAGCTGGCAAGTTCGTATTCGCGCGGACGCTCAAAAAAGTATGGGGACTTGGTCAGATATTCATAGACAAAACTTACTCGTTCCTTCATTGCCTCAATAACGCGGAGTAGGTATTCGTCAGGATAATTGTGAATTGCGAATTGAGAATTGAGAATTTCTACACGCAGCATCTTCAAAAGTTCGTCATTAGATTTCTTGCGCAAATGTTCGGCATTTAACCAGTTCAGTTTTTCTAAATCAAAAACGGCTCCTGATTTGTTAACTTTTTCCAGAGAAAATTTTTGAATCAGCTCATCGATGTAGTAAAACTCTTGATCATCCCCTGCATTCCAACCAAGAAGTGCAACAAAATTTACGAGAGCGTCTTTCAAAAATCCTTTATTGCGATAATCTTCAACGGCAACGTCACCTTGTCGTTTACTTAACTTTGATCGATCTGGATTCAACAAGAGAGGGAGGTGGGCAAAACGCGGTTTTTCCCATCCGAAAAAATTGTATAACAGAACATGTTTTGGTGTTGATGAAAGCCATTCTTCTCCGCGTATAACATGGCTTATTTCCATTAGATGATCATCAACGACGTTTGCTAAATGATAAGTCGGGTATCCGTCACCCTTTATCAGAACTTGATCATCAACATTGTTACTTTCAAATTCAATTTTGCCGCGTATGATATCGTCAAAAATAATTTTTTGATCGGTCTCAACGTTCAAACGAATAACATGCTGAATACCGCTCGAAAGTTTTTCGTCAATTTCTTTCTTGTTAAGCGAAAGACAATGCTTATCATACTTTGTTTGAGGCAATTTTCGCCGCTGCTGATCTTCTCTCAAAGCTTCCAAACGCTCAGGTGTACAAAAACAATAGTATGCTTTGCCGGCGTCAACCAACTGCTGTGCATGTTGTTTATACATCGCTAACCGTTCCGATTGCATGTAAGGTCCGTATTGTCCTTCCACATCGGGACCTTCGTCATATTCAAGCCCGCACCATTTCAACGAACTGATTAATTTTTCAACAGCGCCTTCTACGTATCTATTGCGGTCTGTATCTTCTATTCTTAAAATAAATTTACCGTTGTTCTTACGCGCGAACAAATAATTATAAAGTGCAGTTCGCAGTCCGCCGACATGCAAATAACCGGTGGGACTTGGTGCAAACCGAACACGAACCGAATTCACAGAAACTCCTTACAATAACTATTACAAATATATGAAATCTTGCTGTAGCAGAGGATTGAAATAAATCGACATTATTCCTTTATGCAAAAGAAAAAGCCCCGACATACATCGAGGCTTTGAGTATTAAAAACTTGATCGGAAATTTTACACTATTGTATTAGTGTAGTACTTAACTTTTTCTATGAACTCCTTACTGTCGATAGGTTTCGGAATATAATCCGTTGCGCCGGCTTCGAGACATTTTTCGCGGTCACCTTTCATTGCAAATGCTGTCAGAGCTATAATCGGCGTATCCTTATAACCGGGAAGTTCTCTAATCTTTTCAGTTGCTTCGAATCCGTTCATGATCGGCATCTGCATATCCATTAGGATTAAATCAAACTTATCATCCTTAGCCATCTTAAGTGCGTCTTCACCGTTTTCAACTACGACTACGCTTTCGAAATTGTTTTTCTTTAAGAGTCGTGTAACGATAATTTGCGAATGTTTGTAATCTTCGGCAAGCAGAATTTTTATAATATTTTTGCCGTGAATAACTTCATCAACTGGAGGAGGAGTTTCATAGCGGTTAATCATAGCATT
The DNA here is from genome assembly GCA_021820065.1 of Bacteroidota bacterium. Classification (GTDB taxonomy): domain Bacteria; phylum Bacteroidota; class Ignavibacteria; order Ignavibacteriales; family Melioribacteraceae; genus Fen-1258. The sequence goes on from JAKAEE010000011.1 coordinate 27,178, forward strand.
TATTGTATCTGCTAAGTCCTCAATGTTGGTGGAACGTTTGTCAAGCAGCTCGTCAAACAATCCTTCAATTTTGTAAAGATCATCTTTATAGTTTTCCTTGCCTGTATAAATGATAATAGGAAGGTGTGCAAATTTTTTCTCTGACTTTATTAGCTTTATAAGCTCAAAGCCGTTGGGCGTAGGCATGTCCAAATCAATGATAGCAAGATCAATGTCTTTGTCTTGAATCAATTCCATCACGTTTGCAGAAACATTTTCTGCGACGGCAACGAAACCGACTGATTCAATAGCTTGTTTGACAAGATTTAAGGTCGGAAGGTCGTCATCAACACAAAGAATATTTGAATTCTTTCTCAGTTTATAGTTTGTTAACACTTCTACAAGAAAATTGTAATTGATGGGTTTTACAAAATACTCAACCGCACCCATCATAAATGCTTTCTGCTGTTCCGGCTCAATCGAGCAAACGATAACCGGCGTATTCTTAGTTTTGGGATGGTCGTGAATTCTCTTGAGGAGTTCCAGACCGTTTACATTTGGTAATTCGATGTCGAGAATAATTGCAAGAAGTTCTTCTTGGTCAATTGAATTAAAGGCTTGCGATTCAGTGCTCACAATCGATGGAGAATAACCCCACTTATTCAAATAGTTGCTCAGCAATTTTGAAGTTGCATAATCATCTTCTATAACCAGAACCTTATTCTTTGAAGTAGGCTTTGGCAACTGTGAAATATTGGTTTCGAGATCGGACATCACTTCTCCGCTGATTGTGAATGTAAATGAATTTCCTTTGCCCGGCAAACTTGCCGCATCTATATCTCCACCCATATAATTAATATATTTTTTTACTAAGGTCAAACTTAAGCCGGTAAAAGAAGTATTCTTAAATTCATCCAGTTTAGTTACAGCAAAAGGTTCGAAGAAAGTTTCGAGAGAGGAGGCCTTCAGGGCTTTGCCGTTATCGGAAATCGAAAATTTAATTTTGTTATCAGGTGCAGAAGAAACCTTTACCGCAATTTCACCTTGCTGAGTTAGAACTATTGAAACAAGCATCAGACTTGTCAATATGTAACGCAGTTTTTGATCATCAAACTCTATTGGTTTTGCAAGCTCTTTCTCAATGGTTAAAGTGAACGTAACCTTTTTGCCAAGTTTGCTTTTGAAGATTTCGATAATCTCTGTAATAAAGTTTACGAGTTCAATTTTTTTGAGCTGCGGTTGAGCGCCTCCCATGTTGATTTTTGATAACTCGCTCAAGTCATTGACGTTCAATAAAATACTCTGTGCGTTTTTCCGAATGGAATTAATGTAATCCAACTGAGCGGCAGAGGGGTGTTCGCCGGCAAGCATAGAAATAAAACCGATGATGGAATTCGCGCTGGATTTCAATTCGCCAGATGTCTCGGACACAATTTTTGAAATCGGTATGGATGCCTCAAACGTTCCGCCTTTGCTTTGGTACCAAACGTAAAGAAGTATGTTCAACAACTGAAGAGTTTTTTCGAGAGTTTCTTTCGCGCTCTGAGTGTATGCAGATTTCCTTGCAATTTTAAGAAGGAACTTTTCGTTGCCGTTGATTGGAATCAAACTGCAACTTTCAAAAGCAACATTATCCGAAATCTGAATCTCGCAATTTGGGTCAAACTCTAGCTTAAGATCAACATTCTGGTTGAGATTTTTACATACCTTGCAGTTTGGCGAAACGCCGTGCTGGAATGTTTTGCGCGCACTGTTGGACCTTCCCGTTGCGTTCAAAAGGTTGTTGTTGCTAACGCCGAATAATAATGCGGCTTGCAGATCAAACTCGTTTACAAGAAAGTTACAAAGTTCGTCCGGGAAAAAATCGTCACCCCTGCGTGCATATTCTGCAAGTTCATTTAGTCGGCTGAGAAAATCTAATTTTGCCCCTATCAAGTTTTTTCTCTTTTAGTGTATGAACGCTTAACAAGAATAAATTCTTTGCAATTATAAGAATTTTATTAAAGACTTGAAAACCGGCAGTTTACTTATGTAAGCCTCCGGCTGCTTTGAATCATAAATTATCCAGGAAGTAATTCGTGAACTTGTTAAAATAAAAAAGGGGCAGTGTAGATGCCCCTTTGCAAAAGGTTGTTCAATTATTTTTTGTTGTTATTGTTTTGGCTTGCGCGATGTACTAAAATATTGTCAATGAGTTTGTATTCTTTAGCTTCATCGGCAGTTAGAAAATAATCTCTATCGCAATCTTTCGAAATCTGATCAAATGATTTGCCGGTATGCTCGGCTAAAATATTGTAAATAGTGTCACGTGTTTTAATCATTTCTTTCGCATGAATCTCGATATCTGTTGTCTGTCCTTGCAAACCGCCTACCCATGGTTGGTGAATCATAATCTTTGAATGTGGAAGGGAAGTTCTTTTACCGGCTTCTCCGCCTGCCAGTAAAACAGCTCCCATGCTTGCCGCTAAACCAACACAAATGGTAGAAACTTTGGAACGGATGTAACTCATTGTGTCGTAGATTGCCAGGCCAGCAGAAACACTTCCACCGGGCGAGTTGATATATAAATTAATATCTTTCTCGGGATCTTCCGCTTCAAGAAACAGCAATTGAGCGATTGTCAAACTTGCTATATGATCGTCAATAGCCATTCCGAGAAAAATAATTCGCTCACGAAGGAGGCGGGAAAAAATATCCATCCCACGTTCACCGCGTCCAGTTTGCTCAATAACGTAAGGAACCAACTGATTATAAATCTCAAACTTTTTTGTTAATTGCGCTTCGGTAAGAATATCATGCTTCATTGTGTTTTTCCTTTTTCTCTTTTGATTTTTCCTCTGCGTCAACTTCCTTAATCTTTGCATTCTCTGTGAGGAATTTGACTACCTTTTCCTCTAACAACATTTCTGTGCGATTAGTGTCCTTGTAATATTTAACCAATTTAGCCACCGAAATTCCGGTCTTATCGGATTCTTCTTTAGCAAGTTCTTCCAACTGAGAATCTTCAACTTTTATATTTTCCACTTCAGCTAAATTTTCTAGAATGATTTGCCATTTCGCGTTCCATTCCGCTCTTGGCTTGTAGTATTCGGCAACTGCATGTTCATCAAAATGCGGTGTCTTATATCGTTTCGAGTTCTCTCTTTCCAGATCAACTAATCGTCTATGTATTGAAGACACATATCCTGGAGGGGGAGTAAACTCGTTATTTTTAACGACTGTACTGAGAAGATTGTTTGTTACAATTTCTTCGGTCTGTTTCTTGTAGTACTCTTCAAAATTTTTGTGAAGCAATGCCTTTAGTTCGTCAAGAGTTGAAGCTTTATTTGCAGACAACTTCTTGATCAGTTCTTCGGTGAATTCAGGCTTTACAATTTTTTCAATCTTGGTAATTTCAGCAGTGTAAGTAAATTCTTCTCTGTGCAGTTCTTCACCATGATGATGTTCATCTACAAAAGTGAAATTAAATGAATCGCCCACTTTTTTGTTCTGAGCGTTATCGACGATTTGAATATTTACTTTTTCATCACTCAAATCGATCTGCATGTTTTCGTTGCGTGAACCAACCATTGGAACGCCTTGTGGATCGATACGCTGCAAATTAACTGTGATTCTGAAAAACTTATCGGTTACAAGATCGGACTCTTCGAATTTGAAGTGCGGTCGTATTAAATAGTCTATTTCTTTTTCAATATCTTCATCTTTGATTTTGAAAATTGGCTTCTCAATTTCGAGGTTCTTATAATCTTTCAGTTCTAATTTTGGTTTGATTTCATACTTCACTTTGAATGAAAGCTTTGAGCCCGGTACAAAATCAATATCTGTCATTTGCGGAGTGCTGATTGGTTTCAAGTTTTTTTCGTCAACAACATCCCAAAATTTCTTGTTCGCAATTTTTTCACTTGCTTTGTACTCAATCGCTTCACCGTAAAGTTTCTTAATCATCGACATCGGTGCTTTGCCTTTTCTAAAACCGTCTATCGCAATTGACTTTCTTTCTTCCGAATACGCATCTTCAATTTCGGGAATGATTTCATTGTATTCTAAGCTAACCTCTACTTCTTGCTGCGAATTAGTTAATTCATTTACCTTGATTTCCAAACAAACCTCATAAAATAAAGTGAAAAAGTAGTTTATTAGTGCGAGGGGGGGGACTCGAACCCCCACACCTTTTGGGTACTAGATCCTAAGTCTAGCGCGTCTGCCAATTCCGCCACTCTCGCAAATGGCTTGCAAAATTAGTCAAAGAAGCGGGAAAAATCAAAAAAAGAGTCTCTTCTTAAATCTTTTTTGCTGTTCATGATTTGAAGGATGAGAATTTCTTATATTAAAAACAAAAATTTTTCGGATTTGGATGGAAGACTTAATCGGTAAAATAATTGATAACTATCGCGTCGTGTCGGTGCTAGGCAAAGGCGGAATGGGAATTGTCTATAAAGCTTACGACACAAAACTCGACCGGTACGTTGCAATCAAAATGCTAAATGCAAGTGCGCACGACAAAGAACGTTTCATCGAGAGATTTAAAAGAGAAGCCAAAAACCAAGCAAAACTTTCACATCCAAACATTGTCGCGGTTTACGGATTCATCGAGTATTCCAACCTTCTCGGAATTGTAATGGAATATGTCGAAGGTGAAAGTCTGGAGAAAGTCATTGATCGTCAGGGACGCTTCAATCTCTATGATGTAATTTATATTCTCAAGCAGCTGTTGTTAGGAATGGGTTATGCGCATTCCAAAGGGTTTGTTCACAGAGACATAAAACCTTCAAATATAATTCTGAACAAAGAAGGTATCACCAAAATAATGGACTTCGGTATTTCGAAGTCGCTATATGATAATAGTGTAACAAAAACCGGTTCCAAAATTGGAACGGTTTTTTACATGAGTCCTGAACAGGTGAGGGGGCAAGAGGTAACCAACAGAAGTGATATTTATTCCATAGGTTGTACTGTATATGAGATGATAGTCGGTCAACCGCCGTTTGATTATACGAGTGAATACGAAGTTATGGATGGACACCTTAAAAAGACACCTACCAAGATCTCCGAGAAGTTGACGTCCGTTCCTGAACAAGTCGATAAGATTGTTTTGAAGGCTTTGGAAAAAAGTCCTATGAACCGTTATAGTTCTTGTGAGGAAATGTTTCATGATGTTCAAGAACTAGATAAGCATGTAGCAAAGCTATATACAAGCTATTTTAAGAGAACCGAACCGAAATCCAAGAAATACAAAATCATGTCAGTAAGCGCATTCGCTGGGTTTACACTGCTTCTTGTAGGACTTTCATATTTTGTTTATAAACAAGTGAATGCGTTAATTGCCTCGAATGAACTCGATAAGTTTAAGAAATACAGCATACAGCAACTCTTCTCAAGTGATGAGGGCAAGTTTAAATTTAGTCAGATCACTAAAGTAGAATCAGGCACTCTTCAGAACTTAAACTCAATTACCCTCCCGGATAGTAAGTTTGCGGTTGCTGTTGGCGATAGTGGTACCATTCTTACATCACAAGATAATGCTACTACGTGGAAGAAAAATAGTTTCGATCGCAAAATTGCTTTGAGCGATATTTGTCTCTTAGCAAACAAGAAGGTGTTTATTGTCGGCGATTCATCTTCGATTTATATCGGTAGTGGTAATCTAGATTCATTAAAGCTAATTCCGATTGAAAAGGGATATACTTTTTTCAGAATAAAATTTCTTGATGATAAAGTTGGTTTTATTGCCGGTAATAAGGGGCTAATTCTGAGAACCCAAAACGGAGGAATTAACTGGACTAAGGTTTCTACCGGCACTAATGAAGTGTTATTCGACATAGCTTTTTTTGATATGAAACGGGGAATCGTTGTTGGTTGGAATGGAACAATTTTGACAACATCGGATGGTGGAAATACGTGGACAAAGCTAAACGCATTTCCCACAGATAATTATTTGAAATCTGTTGATCTTACTGATAAAGGATACGGCTTAATTGTCGGCGGAAACGGAACCGTTTTATGGACTCGCAATTATGGGGATTCATGGAACAAGGAAGAAATGAAAATGAGCAACGGATTTCAAAAAGTTAAATTTATTTCCGAAGACGATGCAATTATAACTGGTAGCAAGGGAATCATTCTCGTTTCTAAAGACAAAGGAGAAAGTTGGAACCTTGTTGATTCGCAAATATTCTCCAATATGAATGGTCTTGCAGTCGATCCCACTGGAAGGATATTCATTGTTGGCATTAACGGAATGATATTCAAAATTTATTGACATAAGGAAGATTTTGGAAAAGTTTGTAATTCACGGCGGTAAAAAACTACACGGGCGAGTTCAAGTCAGCGGCGCTAAGAATTCAGCGTTGGCATTAATGCCTGCAACCCTTTTGAATGCGGGGAGAAATCAACTTGATAATATTCCTGAAGTAAATGATATCTACACGATGGTTAAATTGTTAAGTTCTCTTGGAGTCCAATCTGATTTTACAGATCACGTTTTGACTTTAGATACATCCAATGTTAGAAATCAAACTGCACCTTACGAGCATGTAAAGAAAATGAGAGCTTCAGTTTATGTGCTTGGCCCCTTGGTTTCAAGATTTGGATATGCCAAAGTTTCTTTGCCAGGTGGTTGCGCCTGGGGACCCAGACCTATAAATCTACACTTGGAAGCGATGAAAAAACTTGGTGCTGAAATCCGGATAGAAGAAGGATATGTTATTGCAAAAGCCAATAGATTGCGTGGCGCTAAAATTCACTTTGATATTTCGTCAGTGGGCGCTACAGGAAATGCTATGATGGCTGCGTGCTTAGCTGAAGGGAATACATTGATTTCGAATGCAGCAATAGAACCGGAAATTTCTTTGCTTGCTGAGTATCTTGTAAAGATGGGAGCAAAAATAAACGGTGTTGGAACAACTTCTCTAGAAATTGAAGGAGTAAATTATCTTCAACCAGCTGAGATAGTAAATATAGACGATAGGATTGAAGCGGCAACAATTCTTGTTGCTGGAGCTATCACAAAAAGCAAAATTGAGATTGATTATAAAAATCATGAACACATAAAATCAATACTAATAAAGTTGGAAGAAAGCGGTGTTAATTTATTCTATGATAAGACATTAATAATTATAGATGCCTCATCACTTCGTCCTAGCAACATTGACATCTCCACATCTGTGTATCCGGGATTTCCTACTGATATGCAAGCACAATGGACTGCTTACATGGCTACTGCTGAAGGAACCAGCAAGATTGTCGATACAATTTATCATGACCGATTTAGTCATGTTCCAGAATTGAATCGCTTGGGAGCAAATATTGAAATTCTTAACAACAGCGTTGTCGTTACCGGGGTTTCTTTACTTAAAGGTGCTAAGGTTATGTCGACTGATTTAAGAGCGAGCGCCTCACTAGTACTTGCAGGGTTAGCTGCTTCTGGCACGACCGAGGTTCTGAGGATTTACCACATTGACAGGGGATATCAGAGAATAGAAGAGAAATTGAAAGCTTTAGGTGCCGATATTGAGCGAGTAAAAACCACGGAATACTAGCTTGAAAATGTTTCTTAAATCTTTTCGTACCACACAACAGATAATTTTATTCAGCATATTAATTCTTACTAATCTCATTCTCATAAAATTGCCGTTAGTTGGAATACTTGGGTATGAGTTCTCAGCTGCTAACGCAATTTTACTATATCTTATTGGCGGAGTGTATTTAATCCATGTTTTGCGCTCTGAGAGACAAGGCGAATTAGAACTTCTTCAAATTTGGCGTCTCAACAAAAACCGCCTGCTGACTTTTGTTATAATTCCGTTTTTGATTGGATTAATTTCATCATTTTTTTTCTCGAAGTGTCCTTTATTTGAGGGAATACTTTTTTACTTGGTAATAACAGTTCCGGCTTACCTACTTGGTCTTACATTTGCCTATTATACATTTGCTCTATCAAAGAAATACAGCTACTTATTCTTTTTCATAAGCTTTATCGTTTTAATTTTCCTGCCGCTTGATGAGCTATTCTTCAACCCACAAGTGTATTTCTATAATCCCATAATCGGTTATTTTCCTGGAACCATATACGATGAAAACATCAGAATCGATAGATTATTAATTGCCTATCGGATTTTGAATTTGTCTTTTGTTGTGGTGATTTTGTATTTGGCTCAATTGATGCGACAAAAAAAGATGCTGGCGAAATCTTTTTCATTATTAATAATAGTTCTTGTCGCTCTAACCTTTTCCATCTTGAAACCTCTTTTGTTTCTTTCTACCGACAAGGAATCATTGAATAAACGTCTCCATCATACTCTCTCAACAGACAATTTCTTCATTCACTACGGCAACAAGTCTTTGTTTGTAAACCGTACCAAATATGTTGCCTTGTTACATGAATATTATTTGGATCAGATTAAGAATCAGTTGGGCATACGGTTCAGTCAGAAAATAGATTCGTATGTTTTTCGAAACAGAGAGCAAAAGCAAGAATTAATGGGTGCTGGTAACGCTAATATAGCAAAGCCCTGGCTGCGGCAAATTTATCTTAATTACAGTAGTTACGAAGAGACTTTGAAACATGAATTAGTTCACATAATAGCGTCAAGTTTTGGAACGACAGTTCTGAAAGTTGCCGACAATTTCAATTCAGCCATGATCGAAGGTTTGGCAGTGGCAATCGATGATAATTATGATGGGAGACCAGTTCACTACCTTGCAAAACTTGCATGGCAAGGTGGTTATCGGGTTTCTATACCAACATTATTTAGCGGAATAAATTTTTTCGCGCAGACCTCGTCCATCTCCTATATCTATGCCGGCTCATTCATAAAATATTTGATCGATAGGTTCGGTATCGGAACCGTCAAACATCTTTATCGCTCAACTGATTTTAAGAAATATTGCGGCAAGGATATTCATCAACTATCCAACGACTATGTTGAATTTCTTAATAACTATCGCATTGTGTCCAACAAATATCAAGCACAACTGTACTTTGGTAGTAAAACGATCTTTAAGAAATACTGCCCGCGCTTTGCAGCATCTCAAACGCGCGAAGCTTCAAAATACTTTCAACGTGGAAAATTTAACAACGCACTCGAATTGTTCAAAGACGTTTACATGTATTCCGAATCATACAACTCGCTAATCGGAATAATAAGAATCCTATCAACACAAAAAAAATATGACGATGCCGCTAAGTATTTAGAAAATGAAATTAGTAAGTTTAAAACAGATCAAAATTATTTTATCCTTGAATTAGCTTTGGGGGATCTTCTGATCAAAACCAATAAGTTTACAAATGCAGCCGCAGAATACGATTCACTGATTAATCAAAATCCGCACATAGAGTACACAAACGAAGTTCGAATTAGGCAGGTAATACTTAAACAAGGAATCGATTCTCTGAAAGCATTTTTCAGTTCATCGGACACTCTGAAGCTTAGCAGACTGATGCGTCTTAATGAGAAGGAAATTCAGTATTTTAGCATCCCAAGAAGTATTCAACTGGCTGAAAATACGCATCGGGGCATCTCGACTTTCTTGATCGGACTAAAGAAAAACTTCAGTGCTCAGAATTATGAATCGTGTTATGCTGCGTACCAAATATCGAGATACTTTTTGAAAAGAATGGATTTGGAGAACGCTCAAATTTTTGCGGTTAAAGCCGTGAGTGCAAATCTTAACATAGATGAAAAACACATTTTTGTTGAAAATCTTAGAATGGTAAACTGGTTCAAGAATTTTTCCAATGAAGTGAAAGTGAATTGATGGCAGAAACAAGTTTCGAAAATTTGTTGGGTAATTATGAATTTCTTAAAGCCGCCTCGAAAATCGCCGAGGAAAGAAAAGAAGAATTCTTTCTTATAGGCGGTTTTGTTCGTGATACACTGCTTAAGCGTGAAAGAAATGAAATGGATTTTCTGGTTGTCGGTGATGCCCTTGCATTTGCAACTGAACTCTCGAAAACCCTTGGCGTTGATAAATTGACCGTGTATAAAAATTTCGGCACAGCACATTTTAATTATTCGAACTTGGTTCTTGAATTTGTTGGTGCAAGAAAAGAATCCTATTCAAGAAACAGCCGGAACCCGAAAGTTGAGCGCGGTACACTTGATGACGACCTTAACAGGAGAGATTTTACCATTAATTGTTTGGCTATCTCATTAAATAAAAGTTCATTCGGAAAGCTAATTGATCAGTTCAACGGCGTTGAAGACATTAACCAAAAGATTATCCGTACGCCGCTCGATCCGGCGAAAACTTTTGACGACGATCCGCTAAGAATTATGCGGGCTTTCCGTTTTGCTACACAGCTAAATTTTGAAATCGAACCTTCCGTGTTCAATGCAACAAAAGAAATGGCAGAACGATTAAGAATAGTCTCACAAGAAAGAACCACTGATGAATTTCTGAAAATTCTTGCATCACCTAAACCTTCCATAGGATTAAAATTACTTTTCGAAAGCGGAGTAATGAAAGTTATCTTTCCTGAAATTGCGAACCTCGGCGGCGTTGAACAACGAAAAGAATATCATCATAAAGATGTTTTTCAACATACTTGTATCGTTGTAGATAACGTTGCATCAACAAGCGACAACCTTTGGCTACGGTTTGCAGCTCTTGTTCACGATATTGCTAAACCGCAAACGAAGAAATTTATAGAAGAGGTTGGCTGGTCGTTTCATGGACATGAAGAACTTGGCGCAAGAATGATGAAATCTATTTTTACTCGCATGAAGCTGCCACTAACGAAAATAGAGTACATTGAAAAACTTATCAGACTGCATTTGCGGCCGATAGCTTTAGTTGATGAACAAGTCACTGATTCTGCAATTAGGAGATTAATTGTTTCAGCAGGTGAATATCTGGATGATTTAATTGTTCTGTGCCGCGCCGATATAACCAGCAAGAACCCGGCAAAGGTCAACCGTTACCTTGAGAATTATAATATTGTGATGCAGAAGGTCCAAGATGTCCGCGAAAAAGATCAGCTGCGTGCATTCCAATCGCCGGTACGTGGGGAAGAGATCATGCGTGTTTGCAATATCCCACCTTCAAAACTGGTAGGAGATATAAAAACTGCAATTGAAGATGCAATTCTTGACGGCAAGATTGGAAACAACTATGAAGAGGCTTACGAATATTTTTTAAAAGTTAAAGATCATTTCTTGAAAGATCATAAGTGAATTATTTTAAATAAAATGTAACTTTCAATCGGAATATAACGTCATAATAATTAAGTAACTAAAAGTGCTTAACAGGAGAAACGAATGAAACGGATTTTAATCTTATTCTTAGTACTTGCCATAGCAGTTCCAAGTTTTGCTCAGAAAAAGTTGACACTTCAAGAAGCGATATCAATCGCGCTTCAAAGAAACAGTGCGCTTATCAAATCAAAAAACAATTTGGAATCTTCTCAATCGCAGTTGACCAATGCATACGGACAATTATTGCCCAATCTTGGTGTGCAAGGTCAGCTAAATTGGTCAAGAGTTGATGATAAAGGCGGCCAGCAAGTTTTCTATGGAGGTATTCCAATCAATACTCAACCTTCAACCCAAGAAAATAGAAGTTACAGTCTTGGCATAGGCGGCAATATTACGCTCTTTGATGGACTTTCAAACATAGCATCTGTAAATCAAGCAAAAGAAAATCTCAAGTCAGTTGAATACAGTCTTGAAAAGCAGAAACAGAACTTAGTTTTTCAAACAACGGATTTATTTTATCTTGTTTTGAATGCCGGCGAATTATTAAAAGTACGTGACGAGAACGTACAATACTACAAGAAATTTTTAGAGACCGTTCAAGAAAGAAACAGACTTGGCGCTGTTGCTCTTGCAGATGTTTATGCAGCTCAAGTTCAATTAGGTAATGCAGAGTTGCAGTTAATACAAGCCCAAAATGATTTTGATGCAGTTAAGAATACCATACTTAACTTCTTAGCGCTGGACGTAATGGACGAATATACTTTTGTTGATCCGTTTAGTGCTAATAAGATAGTTGATACCGACACATATATGAAGGATTTTGAAGATCTGCAAACATTGGTGAATGCTGCTATGGATACACGATTTGATTACAAGAGTCAATTGGAAATTGTGAACTCGGCTAAGAGTGGAATCACAATAGCGAGAGGAGGAATTTTCCCATCTCTATCGGCAAATTATTCTTACGGTTCCAGTTCAGCCGAGATAAACCAGATGTTCAATAGAAAAGTTTTGAATTTTGGGCTCTCACTCAACATACCAATATTTTCAAATTTTAATACCGATACTAGAATTCAAATGGCGAACGTGAACTACTTAAATAGTCAGGAAGACTTATCCGCTCTTAACAGACAAATCAAAATTGATGTTAAGCAAGGATACTTGAATTTAGTTGCCGCTAAGAAAAGTTTGGACGTTGCTGCCAATACAGTAACTCAAGCAGAACAGAACAGAAAGATTAATGAAGAAAGATATAAACTTGGATCGGCTACTATATTAGATGTACTTCAATCCGGCAGAGACTATACCGATGCTTTAAGAAATAAAATAAATGCCGTTTATGATTTTTATCGCAAGTATGATAATCTTCAAAATGCGCTCGGTCGTTTAGATTTTAAAAAATATGAATAAAATATTTCAAGGAGTGAAATAAAATGGCTAACGGTAAAAAATCGAAAAAGAAACTTTTAATATTTGGCGGTCTCGGATTGCTTCTTGTCGTTGTTATTCTTTTGGTGATTTTAGGTGGAAGCAAAGAAGAAATCTTTTCTGTTCAAACTGAAAAAGTTGAAAAGAGGACCATCACGCAAATTGTGTCGGCTACCGGTACAATTAATCCTGTGTACAAAGTAACGATTAGTGCTGAAGCAACCGGTGAAATTGTAAGTCTTCCAATTAAAGAAGGCGACATTGTTAAGAGAGGACAAATCCTGGTAAGAATAAAACCTGACAACTATGAAGCGCAAAAAAATCGTGCTGCTGCCGGTCTAGATCAGTCGCGGGCGTCTCTAGCTTCAAATAAAGCGCAGCTTGATAAGGTGGAACTTGATTACAAGCGAGTTCAAGATTTAGCTAAGAAAGGTTTGTCCAGCGAGTCTGAACTTGAAACGGCAAAATCTAATTACCTACAGGCTCTGGGAAATTACAACGCTCAGCAGTCAATGGTGATTCAAGCAGAAGCTTCTTTGAAAGATGCAACGGTTAATTTAGGAAAAACAGTTGTAACTGCGCCGATGGATGGAGTTGTTACAAAACTTGATGTTGATCTCGCTCAGAGAGTTTTGGGAAGCAATTTTAGTCCCGGAACCGAAATGCTAACCGTATCGGACTTACGCCAGATTGAAGCTACTGTTGATGTAGATGAAAACGATGTCGTTCTGATTGCAAAAGGTGACAGCGCAAAAATTCATATTGACGCTTTTAGAGACAGAACTTTTAAAGGAGTTGTAACTCAAATCGGCAATAGCGCAATAACAAAAGGCGCCGGAACGCAAGATCAAGTTGTTAATTTTGAAGTGAAGATACTTTTGGTTAACCCCGATAACAACATCCGTCCTGGTATGTCTTGCGACGGAGATATTCTAACCGAAACCAAACAAAATGTTTTGGCTGTACCGATTCAAAGTGTAACAGCGAGAGTTGATAAAGCAAAAATGGCTGCCCCAGAGCAAAGCGGTCAAGTTGCACAGCAGAATAACAAAACTGCGAAAAGCAATAAGCCAAAAGAAGTTGTTTTTGTTGTTGATAACGGCAAAGCGAAAATGATGGAGGTTAAAACCGGCATTAGCGACGATACATACATCGAGGTGGAAAGCGGTCTGAAAGGCACCGAAGAAGTTGTTAGCGGTCCATATAGAGCCATCTCCAAAGATTTGGAGGATGGATCAAAAATATCCGTTCAGTCAAAACGAAGCGGATCGGCGCCAGGATCTAAATAAACTAACAAACAACGGAAAGACAATGAACATTATTAATATTGAACATATAGCCAAGATTTATCAAGTCGGTTCCGAGGAAGTTCATGCTCTTAGGGATGTATCGCTGAAAATTAATAAGAATGAATACGTTGCAATCATGGGACCATCGGGTTCAGGAAAATCGACACTTATGAATATTCTTGGTTGTCTTGATACGCCGACTCACGGAATTTATGATTTCACAGGTGTCAATGTCAGTCAGATGAACGATAACGAATTGGCTAAGATCAGAAATAAAGAAATAGGATTTGTGTTTCAGACATTTAACTTGCTAGCGCGATCCGATGCACTTCATAATGTTGAACTTCCATTGATATATGCCGGCGTTCCGGCTTCGGAAAGAAAAGAACGCGCACGCGAAGCATTAGAACATGTCGGTTTAGCAGATCGTGTTCATCATAAACCGAACGAACTTTCAGGTGGGCAGCGTCAACGCGTTGCTATTGCCCGTGCTCTTGTTACGCGACCGTCAATTATTCTTGCAGATGAACCGACAGGTAACCTTGATACAAAAACCGGTGAAGATATTATGGCGCTCTTTAATGACATATTTGAACTGGGCAACACGATAATTTTGGTTACGCATGAAGAATATATTGCCGAACATGCGAAAAGAATTTTAAGAATCCGTGACGGACTAATTGAGAAGGATGAAACGGTAGCAAACCGTTACATTCCGAAAAAGAACGGCGCATCAAAAATATAAGGCGTTAAATGAAAAACTTTCTTTTTGAATTGAAAGAAGGATTATCAATTTCTTTTAGAGCAATCCGCGCTAACAAAATAAGAGCAGTCCTAACTACTCTTGGAATTGTTATCGGCGTAACTTCGGTTGTTCTAATGTCAACAGCGATCAAAGGAATTGATTCCGCATTTCAAAAGGGGGTTGCATCGATGGGTTCCGATAATTTGTACATAGACAAATGGGAATGGTTCAACAACGATATCCCATGGTGGGAACTTCGCAATCGCAGAAACCTTACGATGGAAGATTACAACAAATACAAAGAGCTCGCAAAACTTCCCGTTGCCTCTGCGCCTACTGTTTGGAGTACTCAAACCGTAAAGTACAAAGAGAGAACAGTAGAATATATCATTATTCAAGGAACTACCTCGGATTACATAAACACTACTAACCTAAATTTTGATACTGGAAGATTCTTTAATGAATTGGAAAGCTCTGGCGGAAGACAAGTTGTTGTTCTGGGAAGCGAAGTTGCTAAAAAGTTGTTCCCGCGCGGCGATGCATTGGATCAAGAAGTTAAAATCAAAGGACACAAATTCAAAGTAGTTGGTGTTCTCGCCGAACAGGGAAGCTGGGTGATGGGAAATTTTAATCCCGATAACCAGGCATTCATACCCATTCAAAACGTTTTTAAGTTTTTTCAGAATCAGTCATTTCGAAGCGTAACGTTTAACGTGCGAGCTCCCAATAGTCAAATGGTTAATGAAGTAAAAGAAGAAGCAATTGGCGTAATGAGACGCGTGCGTGGATTGCGATACGATCAAGCGAACGATTTCTCTATCAATCAGCAGGAAGCTCTGCTGACTCAAATCGATAAAACTGTTGGAGTAATTCAAATAGCCGGTCTTTTCATAACTGGATTGTCTTTATTTGTCGGCGCGATCGGAATTATGAATATTATGTTCGTCTCCGTAAAAGAGAGAACGCGCGAAATTGGAATTCGTAAAGCCATAGGCGCAAAGAAAAGTACAATCCTTACTCAGTTTATTTCCGAATCAGCTATTATCTGTCTGCTTGGAGGAATGATCGGATTGATACTCGCGATAATTCTCAGTCTTGTTATTAATCAATTTCTGCCGACATCAATCCAGGTAGACGCCTTTGTTCTAGCCGTAGTAATTTCAATCTTAACGGGCGTTATCTCCGGATTTGCACCAGCTTACTCAGCGGCTAAGTTGGATCCTGTTGAAGCTTTGAGGTATGAATAATGAAAATTCTTGAAATAATAAAAGTTGCCTTCACTTCTCTTAAAACAAACCGGTTAAGATCGATCTTGACAATTCTTGGAATCGTGGTTGGGATTTTTTCAATCATCGCGATTAGTACCGTTATCGAAATGCTTCAGAAAAGTATTGAAGAAGGTGTTTCCGGATTGGACCAGAGCACATTTCAAATTCAGAAATGGCCTGCAATTAATACCGGCGGACCATCGGAACGTGCAAAGTATCGCAACCGTCCGGATATAACTCTTGAAGAGTACAAAAAGCTGAAAGAAAAACTTACTGATGCTAAATACGTTGGCGCAGAGCAGTGGACTTTTGGCAAACAGATAATTTTCGGCAATAGAAAAACAAATCCGAACGTTCAAGTTTCCGGAACAACTCCCGAAGCGTTTCCTAACAATAAGTGGGTTGTTAATGATGGTCGTGCTTATAGTGATAGAGATGTTGAAAGATATGAAAACTATATTGTTTTAGGAGAGGATGTTGCAAAATCTCTTTTCCCGAATTCGAGCGCGCTTGATCAGGTTGTTACTATGGATGGACACAAACTTAAAGTTATTGGTGTTCTGGAAAAACAAGGTGCTGTGTTTGGACAAAGCCAGGATAATTTTGCGCTTGTTCCCATTACGACATTTCAAAGTTTTTACGGCAAGAGAGACAACAGCATTAACATTACAGTTATGTCTCGCGACAAAAAATCTTATGAAGATTTGATGGAAATTTCGGAAGGGTATTTCAGAACAATTCGTCACCTAAAAGCCGGTGAAGAAAACAATTTTGATTTCCGTTCTAACGAGCAGATGCTTACTCAAATCAATCAGATTACGTCAGGAGTAAGGATTGGCTCTATCGTAATTGCAGCGATTGCTCTTTTGGCAGCCGGTGTCGGTATCATGAATATCATGCTGGTTTCGGTTACCGAGAGAACAAGAGAAATCGGAATTAGAAAAGCTATTGGTGCAAGAAGAAGAAATATTTTGATTCAATTCTTAGTTGAATCTGTTACTCTTAGTCTAGCCGGCGGACTTATTGGAATCATTCTCGGTATAATTGTAGGTAATCTTGCCGGATCATTATTAAAAGCAGCGGCAGTAATTCCAATGGATTGGGTAATGATTGGAGTTATGCTCTGTGTTCTTATCGGTGTTACATTTGGAACTTACCCCGCATACAAAGCTGCAAACTTAGATCCGATAGAAGCATTAAGGTATGAGTAATGGAATTTCTGGAGATCGTGAAAGTTGCAATAGCGTCTCTAAGAACAAACAGATTAAGATCAACGTTAACAATTTTGGGAATTATAGTTGGTATCTTTTCAATAATTGCCATTAGTACAGTTATAGAGATGCTGCAGACGAGTATAGAAGAAGGAGTTTCTATGCTCGGTCAAAACACATTTCAAATTCAGAAATTTCCCGTTCTACAGTCCGGCGGTCCGTCCGAATTCGCAAAGTATCGCAATCGTCCCGATATCACACTCGAAGATTATTATCGTCTGAAAGAAAAGTTAACGGAAGCAAAATCCGTTGGTGCCGAACAATGGCAATTTGGTAAGCAAGTAAAAGTGGGTAACCGCGAGACAAATCCGAATGTTCAGATTGCGGGTACAACTCCAGAAGCTTTTCCTAACAACAAATGGATTGCAGATCAAGGTCGCTCATTCAATGATCGCGATGTTGAGAGATACGAAAACTATGTTGTGCTTGGCGTTGACTTAGCCAAAAATTTATTTCCAAATTACAGCGCGGTCAACAATGTTGTTACGGTGGACGGACACAAATTAAAGGTGATAGGAGTTCTTGAGCCGCAAGGCGCTATGTTCGGGCAAAGCCAAGATAACTTTGCAATTGTTCCGATCACAACTTTTCAAAGTTTTTACGGAAAACACACGCGAAGTATTAACATTACAGTGATGGCTCATGACAAAGAATCGTATAACGATCTAATTGAAACTGCCGAAGGATATTTCCGCACTGTTAGAGGGGTTAAGCCGGGAGACAATAACAACTTTGATATCTTTTCGAATGAATCGGTGCTGACTCAAATAAATCAAATTACATCCGGCGTAAGGATCGGATCAATTGTAATTGCGGCGATTGCACTTCTCGCAGCCGGCGTTGGAATTATGAATATCATGCTTGTCTCTGTAACTGAGCGAACGCGAGAGATAGGAATAAGAAAAGCTGTTGGAGCGAAAAAAATAAATATCTTAATTCAGTTTATTACCGAGGCAATTGTTTTATGTCTGATTGGCGGCTTTGCCGGAATTGTTCTTGGAATCGGCGCAGGCAATCTCGCCGGTTCTTTCTTGGACGCAGTTGCAGTGATTCCGATTGATTGGGTGCTGATCGGAGTTTTGCTTTGCGTAATAATCGGCGTAACATTTGGAACTTACCCCGCATACAAAGCTGCAAACTTGGATCCGATTGATGCTTTGAGATATGAATAATTTACGTTACGCAAAAGGAAGGTGGAATCTTACTCTGGTTCTAAAAAGAGTAAGATCATGAGCAAGATCATGAGCAAGAAAATTCATTTAACTATTTCCGAAGGACTCCTTCTGGAGGATTCCCAAAAACTGCGTAAGGTGAGGATAGAATAAGATCTAAAATTTTTGAAGAAGCGGTTTCATTAAAATGTGAAACCGCTTTTTTTATTTTAAATTATAAAATTATATTTGTACATACCGTAGGGGCTACTTGTAATGAAAATGTACTTTATAGAATTTCGGGAAATCTTTTCCATTGCCGTTAGGTCAATCCGGGCGAACAAACTTAGATCGGTATTAACAACTCTTGGCATCATCATCGGAATCGTAGCAGTAACTACAATGTCGACGGCAATAGTCGGGCTTAGAGATGCATTCATCAGTTCAATCTCTTCTTTTGGCAGCGATGTACTCTATGTTGATAAATTTCCGTGGATGTCTATGGGTGATTGGGCGTTATTCCGAAACAGAAAAGATATCACAATTGAACAGTATGAAAAATTACGTGTTGTTCTGAAAAATTACGAAGCAATGGCTCCAACTAAAACTACTTTTGGCGCAACGTGCATCAGAGAAGGCCGATCCATCAATGCAAGTATGATTTACGGCTCTACAGAAGAATACCAAAGAACAGCGCAATTGGTTTTAGTCGAAGGAAGATTTATTACCGATGTTGAAGTCAAAGCTGCAAGACGGGTTTGCGTGATCGGGCAGGACATCAAAAAAGAATTATTTCCATTCGGAAATCCGATCAATCAAGATATAAAAATTAACGGTACACCTTTTAAAGTTGTCGGCGTTTTGGAAAAACAAGGCAGCGGTTTTCTTGGTGGGTTCAGTATGGATGGTCAAATTATTATGCCGCTCAGAACTTTAGAAAGTACAATAAGCAATCGTCACGGTAGATTAAGAATTGATGTTAAGGTTGGTGACGTTACAAGGTTGGATGATGCACGCGAAGAAATTAGAGCTGCGATGCGTGTAATTAGAAAAGTCCCTCCCGATAAACCGGATGATTTTGCAATTAATCAACAAGAAGCTTTAAAAGAAATGTATGACAAAACAATTGGCGTGGTGGCTATCGCCGGAATTGTTATCACCGCACTTTCGTTGTTTGTTGGTGCAATAGGAATTATGAACATAATGTTTGTCTCGGTAACCGAACGAACCAAAGAAATCGGAATTCGGAAGGCGATTGGTGCAAAGACATGGTCTATTTTATTGCAGTTCCTTACGGAAGCGGCTTTACTTTGTGTGCTCGGAGGAATCATCGGTCTCGCTATATCGTTCCCGTTAAGTCTTGTTATAAATCAATTTTTGCCGACTGCAATGCCGTTGAATGTTGTTGTGCTTGCACTGGTTATTTCCGCAGTGGTTGGAGTTATCTCTGGGATTCTGCCCGCAATGAGAGCTTCAAAGTTAGACCCGGTAGATGCGCTGCGATATGAGTGAGGTATTTTATGCAACTGTTTGAAAGTATTAAGCTCGCTTATACTTCCATTAAGGGAAATAAACTTCGTTCGATACTTACGCTTCTTGGAATTGCTGTCGGATTGTTCTCTATCATAATTGTGATGACTGCTATAAGCGCTATACAAAAAAATGTTGAAGACGTTTTCAATTCAATCGGTACAAATAGTTTTGTTATTCAGAAGTGGCCGGCTTTTCAAACCGGTGGACACGGTGCAATGCGCGAGTATCGCAATAGAAAAAATTTAACAATTGAAGAAGGAGACCGACTCAGATCGATGACTTCGTTACCCGTTGCGCTTGGAATTTCTATATATGTTGGCGGCAAGATTGTAAGGTTCAACAACGAAAAAACGAATCCGAACATTCCCATCGTCGGCGTAAATCAAGAACTTTTTCTTGCCCGTGACTTGAAAATTGGTGAAGGCAGAAATTTGTCGAGAACCGATTACGAATATTCCAAGTTTGCAGCTGTCATAGGAACAGATATAAAAGACGCACTATTCAAGAACAATATTGACCCGATAGGCCAGCAGATAAAAATCAGTAATTTCAATTTCGAAGTCGTTGGTGTGTTTGAAAAACGTGGAGCGATCTTAGGTCAATCGCAAGATAATTATATTTGCATTCCGCTCGCTACATTTGAAAAATGTTTCGGAACAGAAAGAAGCGCCTCTTTTGTTGTAATGGCGGCTAGTGACAAACTGATTGAGAAAACCATGGATGAAGTAATAGGAGCTATGCGCAAAATTAGAAAGATCCCGGTCGGAGATGAAAATGATTTCGAGATTATTACAAATGACCAACTCATTGCTCAGTTCAATGATCTGACAAAGTATTTTAAGTTGGGCGCCGGAATCGTGGCGTTCATTGCGTTACTTGCTGCCGGCGTGGGAATTATGAACATCATGCTTGTTAGCGTTACAGAAAGAACCAGAGAAATTGGAATACGAAAAGCCCTTGGCGCGAGAAAAAAATCTATACTCACGCAGTTTGTAATCGAAGCAGTCTCGCTCAGCTGGTTTGGGGGATTAATTGGAATTTTTGCCGGAGTTTTAGCCGGTAATCTTGTTGCGCTGCAGCTTGGCGTTCCCGTTGTCTTGCCTGTTGAATGGATAATGATCGGTCTGCTTGTCACAACGTTTGTCGGGGTTGTGTTCGGAGTTTATCCAGCTATGAAAGCGGCAAACTTGGATCCGATTGAAGCTCTTCGTTACGAGTAACGGATTATTCAGTTGAATTAAAAGGAGCATACGTTTAGATTTATTCTACTGAAATAATAAGAACAACTCTTTGAAAAAGATTCTTCTCAAGGCAGCACTTCTATATATCATTTTATTTTTGCAATCGGTTCTGATAGCACAATCCTCTCAAGCCGATTTTGTGAAAGATACTCTGCATGTAAACCTTAACAACTTCTACAAGATTTCTGCGCTCAACATTGTTCCTTTTACGGAGAAAATACATTTGCACGGAAAATTTCTTGAATCCAAAGATTACAAGATCGATTACGCAACCGGAACGTTTTCACTTTCAAATGACTTGCAATATTCTTTGCTCGATACAATCATAATTTACTACCAAACTGTAAAATTGAATTTGAAACGTGAATATAAACGCAGAAATTTGGTTTTGAATTACGACGACAAATTTAAAGACACGGTTAAAACTCTAAAGATGGTTTCCGAACCGCTCACGACGGAATCTATTTTCGGCAAAGGTATTCAGAAGAGCGGCGCAATTGTTAGAGGATTCACATTCGGAACCAATCGTGATTTTCAATTGAACAGTGGATTGCGTTTGCAGCTTTCCGGAAAACTTTCCGACGACATTGATATTGTTGCCGCGCTCACGGATGAAAACACTCCAATTCAACCTGAAGGAAATACCGAAACACTTGACGAGCTCGACAAAGTATTTATAGAACTGCGTCATAAAAATGCAGTTGGAACATTTGGAGATTATGATCTAAACGTGAAAGACAATGAGTTCTCAAGTATCAACAGAAAGCTGCAAGGATTGAAAGGTGAATTCACTTTCGGAGATACGAAAGGTGCGGTCGCGCTTGCCGGTTCGCGTGGTAAGTTTAATACAAATCGTTTCAACGGACAGGATGGAAATCAAGGTCCCTATCGTTTGCAAGGAATTAATAACGAGCGCGCTATTATTCTAATCGCCGGCAGCGAACGCGTTTATGTTGACGGCGAACAAATGAAACGCGGCGAGAACAACGACTATATAATTGATTACTCTAATGCTGAAGTAACTTTCACACCAAAAAGATTGATTACATCTGCGAGCAGAATATCAATCGATTTTGAATATACCGATCAAAATTTCAAACGCAATTTTTTTGGCGCAGATTTTTCAACTAAAGTTTTGAACGATAAATTAAAAATTGGTATCGGATACTTCCGTGAAGGCGATGACCAGAACAATCCGATTTCATATTCTTTCAGCGATAGCGACATGGCAATTCTTCGGCAAGCCGGAAACGATAGAAATGCGGCGGTCAAATCGGGAGTTGTGCTCGCGACAGCCGATTCAACCGGAAAAATTCACGGTATCTATTCACGTGTAGATACAACAATTAATTCTCAGACGTACACTTATTATAGATACACGCCGGGTAACACAGCATCAATTTATAACGTTTCGTTTACTTATGTCGGCGACGGCAATGGAGATTATTCAAAAGAAAGTCTAGGGAATTACAAATTCGCCGGAATCAAGCAAGGATCATACCTCCCGTTGATTTTTTTGCCGATGCCTGAGTTAAAGCAGTTGGGAAACTTGTCACTTGACGCAACTTTATCCGACGGAATAAATTTAACCGCAGAATTTTCGAGCAGCGATTGGAATAAAAATCTGTTTTCGGATTTGAATAAGTCGCAAGATTTTGGTTACGCGAGAAAAGTTTTTCTAAATATCAGCCCGAGAGAAATCGGCATCGGTGGTTTATCGCTTGGAAAAGTCGGATTGAGTCTGAAGGATAGATTCATCCAAAGCCGGTTTACATCGCTCGATAGAATTGATGCAGTAGAATTCAACCGTTATTACAATTTACCCGATCAGATTTTGGAAGACCAGATTTTGCGCGAAGCGGAATTAAATTATTCTCCGATCAGTAATCTTTCTTTAAACACCAAGTACGGCTATTTAAAAGAAGGAGACACGTTCAATTCAAACAGAATTTTTTCTGAACTTAATTTTGCCGATGGGAAGAATTATAAATTCAATTACGTAATTGATAACGTCGATTCAAAAAATCAAGGCACGCTTACTAGTTGGATGCGGCAAAACGGCAGCGCATTTTATTCCTTTGGCTCATTCAAACCGGGAATAGATTTTCTTTATGAAAATAAGGAAGACAAACTTGCAAACAAAGACAGTCTGTTGTTAACAAGTCTTCGCTACGTTGAGACTGCTCCATTTATCGAGTACTTAAATTCTTCCGGTTTGGATTTTAAAGTGGGCTATTCATTACGCGACGAATACTTTCCGTTGAACGGTGTACTGCTGAAGCAATCGACATCTGCAATGGAACAGTTTCGGGCAAACTACAAAGGGTTGAAGGAATTTAACACAAGCGTCAGTCTTACTTTCAGAAACAAAAAATTTGCCGACGAGTTCAAACAAAAAGGATTTACCGATAACCAAACAGTGCTTCTCTTATCTCAAAGCAGATTTAACATTGGCGGAGGATTTATTACCGGCGACCTCTACTATCAAGCAGCAACTGAACAGACTGCACGGTTACAAAAAGTATTTGTGAAAGTTACGAAGGGAACCGGGAATTACATTTATCTCGGCGACCTGAATAACAACGGTATTCCGGATGAAAATGAATTTCAGCTGACTGCATACGACGGCAATTACATCTTGATCACAATCCCGACCGATAAACTTTATCCGGTGATAGATCTAAAAACAAATACGCGGTGGAGAGTTGATTTCAGTCGTGCGGTAAAGGGGGATGGATTCTGGTCAACTATTTTGAAACCGCTTTCGACAGAAACGTTTTGGCGAGTTGAAGAGAACAGCAACATTTCAGATACAAAACAAATTTATTTAATGAATCTGTCCAAGTTCTTGAACGATTCCACAACGGTTCGCGGCACTCAAACTTTTCAGAACGACTTCAATCTGTTTCAGAACAGAAATGATTTTTCGATCCGTGTTCGGTACACGCAGCGTAAATCGCTGAACCAATACAGCGGCGGTGTTGAACGCGGGTATTTTAGCGAACGCGGATTAAGAATAAGATTTAAAATGATTGAAGAAATCAGCAATCAAACTGAAGTTGTAAGTCAAAACGACAACATGATTTCGCCGCCAACTACAAACCGGGCGAGGGAAGTTACGCGGAATAGTTTCTCGACAGATTTTTCATACAGACCGGTTCAAAATATAGAAGCCGGCTTTAAAATTGAAACAGCTCAAAGTATGGATGATCATCCGGCTGTGCCGACAACGGTTAACATGAATTCGGTTACGCTGCGCCTCAATTTCTCTTTTGAAAACTTCGGCAGATTAAGAATTGAAGGAGAGCGGACCGAACTAACATCTACAACAAACGCTTACAACATACCGTTCGAAATAACGAGAGGAAATGTTATCGGGAAAAACTATTTTTGGAGAGCGTTTTTTGATTACCGGTTGACAAGTTTTATCCAGACTTCACTTAGTTACGATGCAAGACTCCAAGGAGACAGCCGTGTAATTCAAACAATGCGCGCCGAAGCAAAAGCGTACTTTTAGTATCAACCAACTATTATCAAGACTCAATTATGAAAATTGTTTCAAAATTAATTGAAGCGCATGTTTTTAGAATCAAGAATAATGATTTGGAGTTTCTTCTTTTAAAGCGCGCTCCAAATGAAAAGTATCCCGGTTTGTGGCAGATGATTACCGGCTCTGTAGATAAAAAGGAAAAAGCATTTCAGTCAGCGTTGAGAGAAATAAAAGAGGAAACAAATTTAACGCCAATCAAGTTTTGGGTGGTGCCGAACATAAATTCTTTTTACTTGCCGGAACAAGATAACGTTTGGCTGATTCCGGTTTTTGCTGCGCAGGTCAGGTCGAGTGAACGTGTCGTTATTTCAAATGAGCATTCGGATTTTAAATGGGTTAGAAAAAAGGAAGCGAAAAAATTACTGGCGTGGCCCGGTCAAAGAAAATCCGTTGATATCATCTACGAATATTTTACAACTCAAAAAAATTGTTTAAAGTTCGTAGAAATAAAATTGTAAAACGAGCAGATTGATCGTTCAAAAAATGGGTGAGCAAATGGCCAATTCGCTCTACAAAAAATGATAAACTCTAAAACATATTATCATCGTAACCTTCCTCATTATCAACCTCTTGGCTATACCTATTTTGTAACTTTTCGTTTATATGATTCTTTACCTATTAAGGTTGTTGAAAAGCTAAAGACAGAATACAAAATTCATTTAGAAACAATTTCTGCGTATAGTTGTGAGAGTGAAAAGCGTAATAAATATTCGGAAGGTAAGTGGAATTATTTTGTAAAGTTTGATTCTAATTTAGACTTGTATTCAAATAATAATTGGTTGAAAGATGAACGCATAGCAAAACTTGTTTACGATTCTATTCTATATCGCGATAATAAAGAATACGAATTAATTGGTTTTACAATTATGCCGAATCATATACACATGGTATTTAGTCTTGTAGAGCAAACAAACTGTTCGCTCTATAAAAAAACAACAAAGTTAATTGTAGAACAAGCAGATTGCACGTTTGAAAATGAAAAAGATAAAGAGCAAACAGACTATTCACTCTACAAAGTAATGCAATCTTTAAAATGGTACACAGCAAAGGAAAGCAACAAAATTCTAAAGCGTAACGGTCAGTTTTGGCAACATGAAAGTTATGATCATGTGGTTAGAAACGAAGAGGAATTAAATAGAATAATAAAATATGTGCTCAACAATCCTGTAAAAGCTGGATTGGTCGAAAAGTTAGAAGATTGGGAATGGAATTATTGCAAATACCTGTAGAGCGATCAGATTGATCGCTCAAAAGAGCAAGCGAGCGAACAAACTATTCGCTCTACAGAATGGAAATGTAGAACGATCAGTTTGATGGTTCAGAAAAACAAATGAGCGAACAAACTGTTCGCTCTACAGAATGGAAATGTAGAACAATCAGTTTGATGGTTCAGAAAAGCAAATGAGCGAACAAACTGTTCGCTCTACAGAATGGAAATGTAGAACAATCAGTTTGATGGTTCAGAAAACCAAGTGAGCGAACAAACTGTTCGCTCTACAAACAGAAGTTTTTTATATTTGACCTTAAAAAAGGAGTACTATTGGGACTTCTAATTGTTGGCTCTATCGGTCTGGATGATATCGAGACCCCGTTTGACAAAGTAACAAATGCGCTTGGCGGTTCAACAACATACATCTCACTTGCTGCAAGTTATTTTTCCGGTCCGGTTTCTATTGTCGGTGTTGTCGGCGATGATTTCCCGGATGAGCATCTTAAAATGCTGGAAGATCATAACGTGGGTTTGGAAGGTTTGCAAATTGTTAAAGGCGCCCAAACTTTCCGGTACGGCTGCAAGTATCATTATGATTTGAATGTGCGCGATTCACTTTTTACGGAACTGAATGTTTTCGAAAAATTTAATCCGATAATTCCGGATAAGGAAAAGAAAAGCAGCTTTGTTATTCTCGGGAATATTGCGCCGCAACTCCAGATTAACGTGCTCGATCAACTTGAGAATCCAAAGTTTGTCGTTTGCGATACGATGAATTTTTGGATTGACCGATCAAAAGCAGATTTGATAAAAGTTTTGAAAAGAGTAAACGTGCTCATCATCAATGACTCCGAAGCCCGCTTGTTATCTAACGAACCGAATCTCATCAAAGCGGCAAAAATGATTTCCGAGATGGGACCTAAGTATTTGATCATCAAGAAAGGCGAACACGGCGCATTGTTGTTCGGAGAGAATACAATTTTTTCTGCGCCGGCATACCCGATGGAAAATATTTTTGATCCGACCGGCGCCGGAGACGCTTTTGCCGGCGGGTTCACGGGTTATCTTCATAAGAATATGGAATTTTCGTTCGAGAATTTGAAACGCGCCGTTGTTTACGGCAGTGTCATGGCATCGTTCTGCGTTGAAAAATTCAGCACAAAAGGATTGGAGAATTTGAGCTTCTTGGAAATTCACAATCGATACATTGAGTTTAGAGAGCTATCCAGCTTCAATTAAAATGAAAACTATTCGCGCGGTTGAATTCAAAGACGGCAAACTTTTTTTTATCAATCAAACGAAACTTCCGTTAGCCGAAGAAATTATTTCAACCGATGATTATGAAAGAATTGCTCTAGCGATAGAGCGGCTTGAAGTGAGGGGTGCACCGGCTATCGGAGTTGCTGCAGCTTATGGATTGGCGTTAGCACTAAAAAATATTCCGTCATCCGAACAATCGAAAATATTTTTCAAAGCATTTGAACGTCTTGCCTCGACAAGACCAACCGCGGTAAATCTTTTTTTTGCTCTAAATGAAATCAAAAAAGTTTTTGATCAAAACAGCGCAAGTAATCTGTGCGAACAAATTCTGGAACGCGCCAAAACTATTCATGAGGATGATATAAAACTTTGCAATTTGATTGCGAGCAACGGTTTGAAAATTTTTAGCAAAAAAAGCCGAGTGCTTACTCATTGCAACGCCGGCGCGCTCGCAACATCAGGCGACGGAACTGCCGTTAATGTTATCCGTAAGGCTTTCGAAAACGGTTTAGTTGAATTTGTTTTTGCCGATGAAACTCGCCCATTGCTTCAAGGATCGCGATTAACCGCATGGGAATTAGATAAGTACGGAATTCCGTTCTCAATCAACACGGATTCAACAGCGGCGTTTTTGATGCAGCAGAATAAAATTGATTTAGTAATTGTCGGCGCCGATAGAATTTCCGCTAACGGCGACACGGCAAATAAAATCGGCACATACAACCTCGCAGTTTTGTGCAAACATCATAACATTCCTTTCTATATTGCAGCGCCGTCCACTTCGGTAGATCGGCTTTGCCCAAGCGGCAGTCACATTAAAATTGAGGAGCGAGACCACCGTGAATTGACGCGCATCGGCGATAAACAAATCACGCGCGATGAATATCCGGCTTACTGTCCCGCATTCGATGTTACTCCGAACAACTTAATCACAGCGATCATCACAGAAAAACAAGTATATAAACCACCGTACAATTTTTCTCATGTCTGAAATAATAAAAACAAGAGCAATCGTTCTGCGGAAAATTGATTACGGAGATTCCAGCAGAATCGCGCAGTTTTATACGGAAGATTTTGGAAAGTTATCGGCGATAATAAAAGGTGCTAAGTCGCCAAAATCCAAAATCGGTATGATGATCGATACGATGAATTTGCTTCAGCTTGTGTTGTACAGAAAAGAATCCCGCGAAGTGCAAATGGTTAGCGATGTAGATCTGATTAGATATCACAAAAACATCAGAGACGATTTTGAGAAATACCAATACGCATCGGCTGTAATCGAACTGCTTTCAAATCTAACTCACGAAAACGATCACAACTTTAGACTGTTTGACGGAACGGCAAGAATACTTTCGTTGTTAGATGAATCGAAAAACAAAGCGATGTATCTCTTCGTTAAATACTTCTTTTTCTTTTTGAAGGAGATCGGTTACGAATTTCAACTTCAGTACTGCAATGTTTGCCATAGAGAGATAAAAAGCGGTGAGCCGGCGTCTTACAATTATGAAACCGGATTAATGTGTACTGATTGCCGCAGCGACCGATTATCAAATTTTGATTTTAGCGAGGAACTTTTTAATCTGTTGCTTTGTCTAAATTCGAAAACAAATGATGTTCGTTACAAAGAAGAAGATTTGTTATTTATCATAAAGATGCTTGAAAAATTTTTGATGTACAACGTACATGAGTTCAAAGGCTTAAAATCATTAAAAATATATTAACCTTAGGAGGTAGTAAATTATGCGAAGGAAGAATCTAATAGGCACGCTCTCTTTGGTATTTATCGGAGTAGTTTTCGGTGCCGTCTTAGTTTCGGGATTCGGTTGGGTTCGTCCAAGTATGGGCGAAGTAAGGATTGGAGCGGATAAGCCGCCGGTTGAACAACTGAATGCCGATGCAGCCGCATTCAACAATGCTTTTGTTCAAGTGGCTGAAAAAGTTACACCATCAATCGTACAAATTACAGTAGTCACTACAGTTAAAAATAAAGTACCGGACGGTTTCCAATTTTTCTTCCCGTTCAAAGATAATGTTCCGAAAGAACAGCAAGGCGGCGGAAGCGGAATAATTATTTCTGATGACGGATATATTCTTACCAACAATCACGTTGTTGAAAATGCAAATCAAGTTACGGTTACGCTTCATGATAAACGTGAATTTGATGCAACAGTTGTTGGAACCGACCCGACGACAGATTTGGCTGTTATAAAAATCAACGCAAAGAATTTACCGGCAGCTTTCCTTGGTAATTCCAATGACATAAAAGTTGGGCAATGGGTAATGGCGATCGGCAATCCATTATCGCTGACATCTACTGTCACCGCAGGCATCATCAGCGCAACAAGCAGAAACATTGGTATGTCATCGGGTCAATATTCGGTTGAGAATTATATTCAAACCGATGCTGTTATAAATCCGGGCAACAGCGGCGGAGCGTTGGTTGATTTAAGCGGCGCAGTAGTCGGTATCAACTCTGCGATCGCAACAAACGGCTTCAGCCAAACTTATATCGGTTACGGATTTGCAATTCCAATTAATCTGGCAAAAACTGTCGCAAATGAATTGATTACATCCGGAAAAGTTTCGCGCGGTTACATAGGTGTTTCTATTTCTGAAGTTGATGCTGCAACTGCAAAAGCTGTTGGACTTGATGAACCGAAAGGAGTTATAATTCAGCAGATAGTTAAAGACGGAGCCGCTTCGAAAGAAGATATAAAAGAAGGCGATATAATTTTGAAAGTTGATGACCAGGAAGTTAATCAACCGAATGAACTGCAATCTTATGTTGCGTCGAAACGAGCTGGAAGTTCCGTTAAGCTTACAATTTTTAGGGACGGTAAGCAGATTGAAAGGAACGTAACGCTAAAATCCAGGAATGACGGTGAATCGACGGTAGTGAATACGTCCGAGAAAGAACTGAAAGGTAAAGACGTAGATATTAAAGATGTCAAGTTGGACAATGTTGGAATGACCGTTAGAAACATGTCCGGTGACGAATTGAAAAAGTTGGATACTAAGAACGGCGTGCTTGTAACCGATGTGAAAAATTACGGAAAAGCATTCAACCAGAGAATATTTAAAGGATTTGTGATTGTAGCGGTTGATCACAAACAAGTTGATTCCGTGTCTGAGTTGAAGTCGGAACTTGAGAAGAAAAAAGGGCAGGCAGTTTTATTGAAAGTTATTGACCCTCACGGGAACTCTGCTCTGATAGGTTTAGATATCCCCCGATAAACTCATAGATCCCACTCCTATAAAAAGCGTCCAATGTTTTGGGCGCTTTTTTTTATATTTGCACCAGACAATCAAAGATATCTATGATAAAATATGTTACGGCAGGTGAATCTCACGGCAAGGGATTGACAACAATTGTTTCCGGATTTCCTTCGAACCTACCGGTTAGTTCCGTTTTTATAAACGAGCAATTGAAAAGGCGACAGGCTGGATACGGCAGAGGCATGCGAATGAAAATTGAAAGTGACTCTGCTGAAATTCTTTCCGGAATTCGGTTCGGCAAAACAATCGGCAGCCCGATCACTTTGTTTATAAAGAATTCTGATTGGCAGAACTGGACTGAAATAATGAGCATTGAAGGAAGCGGCGCGAGCATCGAAAAGATTACCGTACCGAGACCAGGCCATGCCGATTTGGTAGGAGTGCAAAAATATAATTTCAACGATATCCGAAACTCAATAGACAGATCAAGCGCGAGAGAAACAGCCGCACGTGTTGCCGCATGTTCGATAGCAAGAAAATTTCTTTTCGAGTTTGGTATTCATGTTGGAAGTTACGTGGAAAGTATCGGCGGAGTTTATTCAAAAAATAATTTTGTGAAAACATTTATTAATGATAAAAATTCCGGGAACTATGACGCGCAGAAGTTGAACAACATAGCCGACAAAAGCAGCGTGCGAGTTCTGGATGAAGCTCAAGAGCAAAAAATTATAGATAAAATTAAAATCGCTAAGAAAAGAGGGGACACACTCGGTGGCACTTTCGTTGTGATTGCAACGGGAGTTCCGGTTGGCCTCGGCACTTACATGAATAACGATGACAGGATGGATGCGGAGATTGCGCATGCAATGTTGTCGATCCAGGCAGTTAAAGGTGTCGAAGTTGGTCTCGGTTTTGAGCAAGCCGAAATGTTCGGTTCAGAAGTTCATGATGAAATAGTTTTCGATGGAAAGGAATTCACTAGAAAAACAAATCGCGCCGGAGGAGTTGAAGGCGGAATCACAACGGGCTTACCGATTATTGTCCGCGGTGCAATGAAACCGATTTCAACTTTGATGTCACCGCTGGATTCTGTTGATCTTTCAACGTTGAAAAAAGTTGAAGCCCGAAGAGAGCGAAGCGATTTTGTCGCCGTTCCGGCTTGTGCTGTCATTGGTGAATCCATGCTGGCTTGGGTTATAGCGAAAAAATTTCTTGAGAAGTTCGGCGGTGATTCTTTGGAAGAAACGAAAGACAATTACAATAATTATCACAAGCAGTTGTTAAAACGCATCAAGAAAAATTTCTTCAGGAAATAGATGCTGAAGATCCAAAAATTTGTATTTAATCCTTTCTCTGAAAACACCTACATAGTTTGGGACGACAATTCAAAAAACGGCGCGGTAATCGATCCGGGCTGTTATGATGACGGCGAAAGGGAAGCGGTAGATAATTTTATCCGGTCCAATTCGTTAAATCTGAAATTTCTAATCAACACACATTGTCATATCGATCATATCTTCGGCAACGCATATATAAAAAAGAATTACGACGTAAAATTTCTTGCGCCCGAAAAAGATGTTCCACTGCTTGATATGATGATGAATGTGGCGAAGATGTACGCCGTAAAGTTGGTTCCGTCACCGCAGCCTGATGAATTAATCTTTGACGAGCAGAAGTTTCTGTTAGGAAATACTGAAGGCAAATTTTTGTTTACACCAGGACATTCACCCGGCGAGGTTTGTTTGTACTTCGAAAGGGACAAAATCTGTTTTACCGGTGATGTGTTGTTTAACAAAAACATCGGAAGGACGGACTTACCAGGTGGAAGCTACGACACACTGATTGACTCAATCGAAAATAAACTTTTCACACTGCCTTATGATGTTACGATTTATCCAGGTCATGGAGCGACAAGCACTATCGGCGACGAGAAAAAGAATAATCCCTTTTTCCGTTGAGCGTGATTGATTTAAGAGCACTCAATAGATATATTAATAAAGGAAATCGAAAATTCAACGGCGATTGATGAGCAATAAAAAGACGATCTTGATAAATCGAATAAAATTTTTCGTAGCACTACTTTTCGTTTACGTTGTAATTTTTCAATTTATCCTTCCGGTAAACAAATTCTTGCCAAAGCCAAGTCTATTCGCAGAATCGTTTTTATATATCTGGAAAGATTATCAGTTGTTAATTGCTATCAGTTATACCGCGTCTCTAATTTATTCTTTGCTGATATTAAGTTACTTGTTTGTTTTTCTTGTGAGGGGAATTTTAATCCGGTTCGCCATTGAATACCGGCAAACTATTCTTACGCTTCGGTTGTTTCGTTATGTTCCGCTATTCATGTTGTTAATTTTGTTTTCGTACTGGTTCCCGGCATCTATTCTTGCTGAGTATATTTTTGTGGTAGTTCTAGTCATCTTTTATTTTGCCGATAAGATTTTTTCAGAAGTTAAACACGTCAAACCGGAATATGTACTTGTTGCAAAAAATCTTGACGTTTCAAAAGGGGAAATTTATCGAGAAGTATATTGGAAAGAATTTCAGCCCGGTTTGTTCGATGTAATAAACCATCTTCAGTTTTATTTGTGGTTGGTTGTTTTGGTCTATGAATTCGTCGGTGACGCCCATGGTTTGGGAGTTGTGGTTCGCAATGCTCTCGCTTTCAACGATTATACCGCATTGCTTTACTTTTTGTTGATTACAACACTTGTAATGTGGTGCTTTGCTGCAATTCTAAATGCTATTGAGAAGAAGCTTGTCTTTTGGAATAAGTGATGGTTGAATTAAAAAATATATCGAAGGAATATGTAACAGAAGACGGTTTTAAGAAAACAGTGCTGAAAAACGTTTCATGTCAAGTTCAAGAAGAGAAAATCACTTCGATAATTGCGGCGAAAAATTCCGGCTTATCTACGCTGTGTAAAATAATTTGCGATCTGGAAACCGCTTCTTCCGGGGAAATTGGAAAAGATTCAAAGAAGAAAATTGTTTATCTGCCCAGTGAGCCTTCGTCTTTCCCATGGCGAAACGTTTTTGATAATGTCACGGTAGGGCTGAAAAGTTTCAACAAAGATGAAATTGTTCGATTGATCAAACTTGTCGGCTTGGACGGATATGAAAAATTTCACCCGCACAAAGATAGTTTGGGATTCCGATTCAGAATATCGTTGGCAAGGTCTTTAGCGCACAAGCCATCGTTAATTGTTGTAGATGATTGTTTCCGTTCGATGGATCACCAAACAAAAAATGAAATTTACTTATTGATGAAAGAAGTTAGTTTATCGGAACGAATTGGTTTTTTTATAGCAACGACAAACGTAACGGAAGCACTTCTGCTTTCCGATAGAATTTACCTGGTGAAGTCGCAACCCGGTGAAGTAGTTACTCATTTCGATATCAAGAAATATGATGTCTCCGAAATGGATTCGGCGGAATTTATTTCTTGGAGAATACGAATCGAAAACGAGTTTAAAAAGATCACACCTCAAAGCCTGAGCGGCATTTCTATTTAAAAGGATTCCGGCATGAAACAAAAATTCGAACAGCTTTTGAAAAAACGTGATGAAGCAAAGCTTGGCGGCGGTGCGGATAAAATTAAAGCTCAGCACGAAAAGAATAAACTTACCGCAAGAGAACGTATTGAATTGCTGGTTGACGAATGGAGTTTTCAAGAAATTGATATGTTTGTGACTCACCGCAGCACTGATTTCGGTTTGGAAAAACAAAAATATGCCGGCGATGGTGTTGTTACCGGCTTTGCAAAAATCAGCGGCAAGCAAGTTGCAATTTTCAGCCAAGACTTTACCGTATTCGGCGGATCGTTATCGGAAGCGCATGCAGAAAAAATATGTAAGATTATGGACATGGCTTTAAAACTTGGGATACCAATTATCGGTTTGAATGATTCCGGTGGTGCTAGAATTCAGGAAGGTGTTGTAAGTCTTGGCGGCTATGCGGAAATATTTTTACGTAACACTTTGGCATCGGGTGTTGTGCCTCAAATTTCAGCGGTACTCGGTCCGTGTGCGGGAGGTGCTGTGTATTCACCGGCGATTACGGATTTCGTTTTTATGGTGAAGAACACAAGTCACATGTTTGTTACGGGTCCAAATGTTGTGAAAACTGTTACGCATGAAGAGGTAAGTTTCGAAGATCTGGGTGGTGCAGAGACTCATGCTACCAAAAGCGGCGTAGCGCATTTTGTTTATGATACAGAAGTGGAAGTCTTGGAGAACATTCGCAAACTGGTAGGTTTTATTCCGCAAAATTGGAAAGACCTTCCGATCGAAAAAGAATTTGATTTTACCAAAGATTTGTTAGAACCGAAATTGGATGAAATAATTCCTGACAATCCAAACAAACCGTACGATATGAAAATGATTATCGATCTGCTTCTTGATGACGGAGAATTCTTAGAGGTTCATTCCAATTATGCTCAAAATATCATAGTAGGATTCGGCAGAGTAGCTGGAGTATCTGTTGGTGTGGTTGCTAATCAACCCGAGGTTCTTGCTGGCGTTCTGGATATTAACGCTTCGGTTAAAGGTGCTAGGTTCATAAGGTTTTGCGACGCCTTCAATATTCCATTGCTTGTCTTGGAAGACGTCCCGGGATTTTTACCAGGAACAGAACAAGAGTGGAACGGTATAATCCGGCAAGGTTCCAAACTTCTGTTTGCATTTTGCGAGGCAACGGTACCAAAAGTTACTGTTATCACGCGCAAAGCTTATGGAGGCGCATACGACGTGATGAACTCAAAACATGTTCGAGGAGATTTTAATTACGCATGGCCGAGTGCGGAAATTGCAGTGATGGGACCTAAAGGCGCGGTTGAAATCATTTTCAAAAAAGAGATTGCTTCTGCAAATGATCTAGAAAAGAAGTTGAATGAAAAATTGGCTGAATATGTTGAGAAATTTACAAATCCATACATTGCAGCCGAGCGCGGTTATATTGATGAAGTAATCATTCCAAGTGAAAGCCGAATGAAGATCATTCAAGCTTTTCAACTTCTTAAGACAAAAGTCGATACGAATCCGAAGAAAAAGCATTGTAATATTCCTTTGTAATGGAATCTGAGATTGCTGTTTGATCGGCTACTCATTTTCTAACTCGTGTAATAACAAGCACTAAACGAGATTTATTTAATAAACTAACTTGACAATCCGTTTTACAGAAACTAAATTGCGAACAGAATTAAAGCCTACGGAGTGTGTGTGAAGAAACTTCTTCTTTTACCGATAATTTCATTAACGTTAATTCTCGTCTCATCTTGCGGCGTTTTGAAATCCACCGAGAAACCTACACAAGAAATAAACAAAGACACAGTTGCAATAGCAGAACCGCCTTCAGTTGTTAACCAGATGTTAGAAAGCGCGCGCAAAGACTATGTGAACGCCTTGTACCAGCAGAAACTTGGTTTCAAGGTTGAAGCGTTGAATTACTACGAGTCCGCACTTTCCACAATTAACCGTTTAAGTTATTATCAAGATATTGAAGACAATGCTGCTTATTCTGAATTAGAGAATTCTATTGTTGAAGACTATCAGAAATATGTAGAAACACTTGATGAATTACCGCAGAATGCATCGATTAGCGCACTTGAAGAATGGATGAACAAGAAAATTCCCGATATTCCTATGGACGATGACACGACGAAAGTTGATACCGAGAAGAGCACCACTGTTGTGGTTGGGGATTTTCCTTTAGAAGTAAATCGGTACGTTGAACAATATATCGAGTATTTTACCGGCAAAGGAAGACATTACATTGAAAGCTGGCTGTCACGTTCGGGTAGATATTTTCCTTTGATGGCTAAAATTTTTGCTCAAGAAAAAGTCCCCCAGCAGCTTATTTTTCTTAGCATGCCGGAAAGCGGATTGAATCCAATGGCTCGTTCATGGGCGCGTGCGGTTGGTTTATGGCAATTTGTAAAAGGTACGGCAAGGTTGTATGACTTAAATGTGAATTTTAATATTGACGAAAGGCGGGATCCAGAAAAAGCTACGATCGCTGCTGCCAGACATCTTCGTGATTTATATTATTCGTTAGGTGATTGGTATTTGGCTATGGCTGCTTACAACTCAGGTGAGGGTAGAGTAAGGAAAGCTATGCGCAGATCGGGTTCCAACAATTTTTGGGAAATGAGAAGATATTTACCGCGCGAAACTAGAGGATATGTTCCTCAATACATTGCGGTAACTTTAATCGCAAGTCAACCGGAAAAATATGGATTCACAAACATCCAGTATGAAAAGGTACCAGACTACACCACCTACAAAATTACCGACGCGATTGATTTGAATATTTTGGCTAAGTGCGCAGGTATCAGCGGTGATTTGTTGCGGGAATTGAATCCTGAACTCACTCAGAATTGCACACCGCCGGATTATGATGGCGGATACCCGTTGCGAATCCCAACAAAATCTTATGATGTTTTCGTGGACAATCTAAAGAAATTGCCGGATGATGCTAAAATTACTTTTGTTACACATACAGTAAGGCATGGTGAAAGGTTATCTGAAATTGCATCAAAATATGATGTAAGTATATCACAATTAGCTGAATCGAATGGAATTTCTCCCAGAGCAAGATTGCATACCGGTACAGAATTGAGAATACCGTATTCAAAATACAGTGAAGAAGATTTAGGAATAAATACCGATACACTTCCGGCGATTGAAAACGAGCTTACATCGTTGGATGATAATCCATCGTACAAATTGAAACTGACGAATAATACAGACCAAGGTAAGTTTGATCGAATGTATCAAGAAATGGCAAAGGACTCAACCAAGTATCTCATCCCTGAAGGAAAAACTTCTGTTCAATACACAGTTAAAAGCAAAGACAACTTGATTGATATTGCGGGCCTTTTTAATGTTAGAGTTTCAGACATAAGAAACTGGAATAACTTACCGTACACTTCAACCGTAAAAGTCGGTGAAGCATTAACAATTTATGTTAACAAAGACAAAGTTGATTACTATTCATCAATAGACAAAATGAGCTCGGCGGAAAAACAGAATTTAATCTTTGTTAACTCCGGCGATTCCTATGTAGAGCACAGAATAAAAAGCGGCGAGTCGTTGAAAACAATCGCAAACAAGTACGGGGTTTCCGTTGCACAAATAAAAGACTGGAATAATTTGAAGTCCAATCGACTTGTGCGGGGACGTAAACTGATGATCTATTCGGGAGATTCCAGAAGAAGTTCGGAAAATCGTTCTATAGCATCCAATCGTACAACAAAATACAAAGTCCGACACGGCGATACAATTGGTGGAATAGCGGAAAAATTTGGCGTAACTACATCGCAGATTAAACATTGGAACAAATTAGCTTCCAATAGAATTGTTGCCGGAAAAATGCTGGTTCTACATGGAAAAGAAGAAGCCAGTTCGCTCGGCGATAATTCTTCGCGTGCAGGTTCGAATGTTATCAGATATACAATTAAGAATGGTGACTCTATAAGCGAGATTGCAGAGAAGTATCATGTATCGGTTAACGAAATAAAGAATTGGAACAATCTTAAGAGCGACAAGTTGATCAAAGGGAAAGCAATTTCAATTTATTCCGATAATGACAGTGAGAATGTTGTTGCTAAGAAATCAAGTTCGAATAAAGAGACGTCATCTAAAAAAGCTAATGATAACTCTGATTCTTACTACACAGTACAAAATGGTGACGCACTATCAACAATTGCCGACAAGAATAACATATCGATAAAAGAATTGAAAGCTTTGAACAATCTGAAGAGTTCGAAAATTAAGATTGGACAAAAATTGCTGGTCAGCAACGAGCGCCCTAACAAGAAAAGCGATTCCGGAAGAACTGTCGCTAAGAATTCATCCAAGGAAGATTCTAAGATTCACAAAGTGAAAGTAGGCGAATCACTCTGGACAATTGCTAAGAATTACGGAGTATTGGTTTCCGATATTATGCTATGGAATAATTTGACGTCTGATAAAGTAAAAATTGGTCAAAGACTAAAAATCTTTTAAACAACTGTTCTTATAAAATTGAATGAAAGCCCGTTAGGGGTGCCCTCGTAATCTGAGCGGCTGAGAGTAAACCCTTGAACCTGATCTGGATAATGCCAGCGTAGGAAAACTGCAAAAGAATAATTGAGTTAGCCGTTTTCCCGAACGGCTTTTTCATTCGCAAAAAGGAGGAATGAAATGAAAAACTTATTTATTCTTTTTCTATTTATTGTTAGCGGGGTTATGTCCGCTCAAACGCAAGAAATCAAAGGGCGAATCTTAAACTCATCCGACAAATCCCCAATTACGTTTGCAAATGTTACGTTAGAAGGAAAAGGTTTAAAAAGTAGCTCGAATGATATTGGATACTTTCTTCTAAGCGGCAACTTTTCCAAAGATGATGTGATTCTTTTTAGTCACATTGGTTATGAAACAAAAAAAATGAGAGTTGCAGACCTTTCAGAAAGCGACACCAACCTAATCTACCTCAATAGTAAGATGATTACAAGCCAGACAATACTTGTCCGCGGGACTTTTGGTGAAAAGGGAGTTACACCAATTACATTTTCACAGTTGGATCAAAGTTCTATCAAGCAAACTTATACAGATCAGGATGTTCCGGAGGTACTAAGCTATTTGCCGTCAACTTCATTTTATTCTGAAAACGGAAACGGGATTGGTTATAATTATCTAAGTATTCGGGGATTCGACCAGAAAAGAATTTCCGTAGCAATTAATGGTATTCCTCAAAACGATCCGGAAGATCATAACGTGTATTGGATTGATTTTCCAGATTTGCTGGAAAGCACCGAGTTGATCCAAGTACAAAGAGGAGCCGGATCAGGTATTGCGGGCACGTCGGCAATCGGCGGTTCGATCAATATTATCACATCAACGTTTTCAGACAAACCAAAGAAGCAGTTCTCCGTTTCGCTTGGCGATCTTAACACTCGAAAATATTCCGCCGAGTATTCTACTGGTTTGATTTCAAACAAATATTCGTTCTATGGAAAACTCTCACAGATCCTAAGCAGCGGTTACAGAAATTCCAGTTGGGTTAATTTGGTTGCATATCATCTAAGCGCCGTACGCTACGATGATAATTTGACGACACAAGTAAACATTTACGGGGGCATCGTTAAAGATGGGTTAGCTTACACCGGATTGCCGAAGTTTGCCATCAAAGATAAAGAATTGCGGAAAGCAAACTATTCTTATTGGGAAGCGACGGATAAAAATTATACTTACACATTGGAACGGCGCCCGAATGAAATAGAAAACTTTGCACAGCCGCATTTTGAAATCTTGAATGACTGGAAGATCAATGACAGAGTTTCGTTTAACTCAGCTCTTTTTTTGGTTTTGGGAAACGGATTTTTTGATTATGATGGCTCGTGGGCAGACACAAGTTACTTCAGACTGACCAATCAATTTGGATTTCACCCAACTCAGAATCCGGAGAACGC
Source organism: Bacteroidota bacterium (assembly GCA_021820065.1). GTDB lineage: Bacteria > Bacteroidota > Ignavibacteria > Ignavibacteriales > Melioribacteraceae > Fen-1258. The sequence continues at coordinate 66,968 of JAKAEE010000011.1, forward strand.
AATGATCCGTGCAATGGTTGAAAACAAACAAGGCGGATGGATTCCAAGATTGAGCATCAAGCATGATAACGGTGAGCTAATAGTTGGTGGTGAATTTAGGATCCATCGCTCGATCCATTGGGGAAGCATAGTTGATGGGACCGGGCTTCCGATAGGGGTAACACCCGATTATCGTTATTACTATTTTAAGGGCGGAAAAGATATTGCCAATGTTTATGCTCACGAAGAATATAATCTCAATGAAAGATTCAACGCACTTGCTGAAATTCAACTGGCATATAATCGCTATATGCTATTTGACGAGAAATACTTAGGAACTGATTTTAAGGTTAACAATCTGTTCTTCAATCCAAGATTAGGGTTGAACTTTAAGGCGACTCCAGATTTAAGCTTTTATGTTACACTGTCTAGAGTTTCCCGTGAGCCGCGATTAGTGAACTACTATGATGCTGCCGAATCGAGCGGCGGATCAACTCCACAGTTTGAAACCAATACTGCCGGAGGATACGATTTTTCGAAGCCGTTGGTAAAACCGGAAACAATGAACGATGCAGAATTAGGTACATCTTTTTCATTGAACAATATGAATTTCTCCTTAAACTTTTATTATATGCTATTTGATAACGAAATTGTGAAGCAAGGACGCGTTGACAGATTTGGGCAGCCAATAACCGGCAATATGGAAAGAACGATTCATTACGGGACAGAGCTTGTCTTCGACTATAAGGCAAGTAAGAATATTGAACTTGTGCTGAATGGATCGCTTAGCAAAAATTATATAAGCAAAGGGGTTAGCTATACCTCATATACAGACCCAGTAACTGGCAACAGCAGCGTGTTGACATTGGATTTGGCAAACAATACAATCAGCGGTTTCCCAAAAGCAACATTCAACGGTATCTTGAAGATAAATTATGAGAATCTTTTTGTTCAGTTGAGTGCCAAATACGTTGGCGAGTTTTTTACCGATAACTACGGAACGAGACTGACCGAACTAAACAACCTCTATCCGGGATTAACGGACTACTCCGACAATAGAGTGGACGCTTACTTCGTAGCTAATCTGTTCGCATCTTACGATTTATCGTTTGAGTCATTTGCAAAGCAGTTAAGGTTTTACTTCCAGGTATCCAATTTGTTTAATAATTTGTATGCGGCTAACGGAATCGGCAAAGAATTTTTCCCGGCAGCCGAAAGAAATCTGCTTATAGGATTACAGTTAGGATTGTAATGAAAAAATGTATCGTGCTAGCTAACGGGCAACCTCCGTCGAAGAAGGTTTTTGATTATCTGAATTCGATTGGTTACGACAAATTAATTTGTGCCGACGGAGGCGCTAATTCAGCTTTTAAATTTGAATTCGTCCCCGATTACATTATCGGCGATCTGGATTCCATCAAACCGGAAATTTATGATTACTATTACGATAAATGTGAAATAATACAGGTCACAAGACAGAACGATACAGATGTGGAGAAGTGTCTGAAATTTGCTTACAAAAATAAATTTAAAGATATAATCCTTCTCGGCGCTACCGGCGACAGACTCGATCACTCATTCTGCAATCTTGGAATCACATTGAAGTTTTTTGATAAGGTAAGAATTAGAGTGATTCATCAGAGATCAATACTTTCCGTACATCAAGGAGTCGCCACTTTGAAGACAATCCCGGGTGAAACGATTTCGATTTATGGATTAGACACGAAGACAAAGTTTGAATCCGAGGGATTGAAATACCCGCTTAAAAATTTTTCACTTCCTTTCGGTATGAAAGAGAGCACAAGCAATATCGCTATAACAAATGAGGTTCGCTTAAGAATAAAAGGGGGCAAAGCTTTTGTTATCCGCGATTTTAATGTGATGAGAAAAAATGGTCTCCTTTAGTCTGTTAGATTTCGCAATCCTAATTGCATTTTTTGTATTTCTTTTGCTAATCGGGTTTATTCCCAAAAAAGAAGAAGAGGGGAACACTGAAGAATATTTACTCTCCAACAGAAAAGTCGGATTGTTCTTATTCATAATGACAAATGTTTCAACTTGGTACGGCGGCATTTTAGGTGTCGGAGAATTTACTTACCGTTACGGTATTCTCAGCTGGGTTACACAAGGACTTCCGTATTATGTCTTCGCGATTTTGTTTGCCGTTTTCTTTGCGCGAAAAATAAGAAACGCAACGCTGTTTACAATTCCCGACAAACTTGGAAACGTTTACGGTAGAAAAGTTGGACTAATCTCTTCCTTGATAGTTTTTATTCTTGTGTCACCAGCACCTTACCTCTTGATGACCGCGAGTTTAATAAGTCTGATTTTGCATATTAACTTGTTCTTTAGTTTAGTAATAAGCGTAATATTTTCTGGAATATATCTGTTCAAAGGAGGGTACAAGTCGGACTTATACACCGATGTGTTTCAGTTCTTTGTAATGTTCCTTGGTTTTTTTGTTATTGTATTTATCTCGTTCAAATATGTTGGCGGTGCAGATTATCTTGTCAAGAATTTGCCTCCAGATCATTTGCAGTTCATGTCAAATGTTTCTCCTCTTTATGTTATTGTCTGGTTCTTAATAGCGTTATGGACCTTTGCAGATCCGGGATTTCATCAGCGATGCTACGCAGCTAAGAATGGAAATGTTGCGATGTGGGGGATAATTATATCGGTATTTTTTTGGGCGTTGTTTGATTTTTTAACGACAAGCACGGGATTATTTGCACGGGCATTACTGCCGAACCTTTCTAACCCGGTATTGTCGTACCCGCTTTACGCTGAGAAAGTTTTGGGAAGCGGTGCAAAGGGATTTTTCTACGCGGCTATGTTCGCTACAATTTTCTCGACGCTGAACAGTTTCGTTTTTTTGAGCGCTACAACTTTCGGGAGAGACTTTATTTTCAAGCTCAAAACAAACGCACAAGAAAAACAAATTCCTTCTTATACAAGGATCGGTCTGGTCGTCTCGTCAATCATTGCAGTTATGCTGGCATATTTTATTCAATCTGTAATTTCCATCTGGTATTTGATCGGCAGTGTTTGCATACCGGGAATCATCTTGCTTGTGTTTGGAGCTTATTACGAAAAGTTCAAGGTGTCGAAAAATTATGCGCTGGCTGAAATCATTGTGGGTGTTATTGCCAGTCTCGTTTGGTTTACTATTCGAGATTATCTTACAATTAAAGTGTTGAAAGAAGTAGAACCGATGATAGCGGGATTGCTGTCAGTCGTGTTAATTCACATCATTGGTGTCGTTAAGCTGAGGCATGTCTCTTCTTCATAAGCGAAAGCACAATAGCTGCGACCAAGCATAGAATAATTACTGCAAGACTCACCACGGTTGGTATCGGATACAAATCCGTGATAAGCATCTTCACGCCAACGTAAGCAAGAATCACAGCAACACCGTATTTCAAGTAAACAAAAATATCTACGAGCGCTGCAAGAGCAAAATAGAGCGCGCGCAAACCAAGAATTGCAAATATATTTGATGTGATCACGATAAATGGATCTCTGGTAATTGCTATGACAGCCGGAATCGAATCGACGGCAAAAACAATGTCTGCAGACTCAACCAATAGAAATGCAAGGAAAAGCTGAGTGAAAACAATTTTCCCGTTTCGTTTCGTAAAGAATCTGTTGCCGGAATAGTCTGTAACTATATTGAAGTACTTTGAAGCAAATCTTACTACGGGATTTTTTTTGAGGTCGATTTGTCCATCTTTTCCGAATGCCATTTTGT
>JAKAEE010000063.1 GCA_021820065.1 Bacteroidota bacterium
GCTTCTGTGTTAACTTCTTCTCTCTTTCTGCCCATAAAACGTTTTATAGAAAAAATTGTGTTCTTTGGATTTGTAACTGCTTGTCTTTTTGCCGGCTGACCGATTAAACGCTCGCCGGTTTTAGTGAAAGCGACAACAGAAGGAGTTGTTCTCCCACCTTCCGAATTAGGAATCACAACCGGTTCATTACCTTCCATCACCGAAACGCATGAGTTAGTAGTGCCAAGATCAATACCTATTATTTTTCCCATCTTCTTTTCTCTCCTTTTAATGAATAATTTTTGGAAAGAGCTGAAGGATTACTTCAGCTCTATTACTTTTTCGTTTTTCTTTTTTGGTTCAACCTTATTCAACTGAATATTCAACATGCCGTCTTCGAACTTGGCTTCAACTTTGTCGGAATCAACTTCTGCCGGAAGTGTGAAACAGCGTTTGAAGGATCCGTACATTCTTTCGCTACGATAAAAATTCTTTTCTTTTTGCTCGGATGATTTTTTCTTTTCGCCTTCAATTGTCAAAATATTATCTTGCAGAGTAACTTTAATATTATCTTTCTTTACGCCAGGTATTTCGGCTGTAACGTTAATATGATCTTTGTCTTCCGAGACATCAATTCTCGGAGAAAAATTATCGTTGAAATTGAAATTCAATCCGTAGTTAGAGAAATCGTCAAAATACTTTTGGATTCTGTCATGAAGACTTTCAATTTCTCTCAAAGGTTCAAATTTTATGAGTGTCATTTTATCCTCCTATTGTTTTTTTTGATCATTTATAAACAAGCCATGTGCCAGACAGAAAATTTTGTTAAGTGTTTTGTTTTGTTGAAGTTAAGCGACCATGCGAGAAATTGCGGCAACCTGGAAATTTGGCAGACAATCATTCAATATTAATGACAGAACGGAAATTATGGCAGAGAGAAAGACTTTTGTTCACTTTTTGAATTGATCCGGAGGGAATATGTTCAACATTGAAGAATTCGATATCAAGTTAGACACCGAATTTGTCGGAAGAAATTTTATTTACAGCGACGAAGTTGATTCAACAAACTCGGTTTTGTTGACCAGCAAAGAATTTGCACAAAACGGAACCGTGATTCTTGCAGAGCATCAAAGCAAGGGACGCGGAAGAAAAAACCGTGAATGGTTAAGCAGCCCCGGGCAAAATTTAACGTTCTCTATTTTGCTCAAACGCGATTTGAAGGAATCGAAAATTAACATGATTAATCTCGGCGCCGCGATTTCCGTTGCCCAAGCGATCGAAAACTTGTATCAGCTTAACGTCGAGTTAAAATGGCCCAACGACGTTCTGATCGGCAAGAAAAAAATTGCCGGTATATTGATTGAGTCAACTTCAAAAGGAAATAAAATTTCCAAACTGGTTGTCGGCATTGGAATCAATGTTAACCAGCCGAACTTTCCCGGTAAGTTCGATATCCCCCCGACATCGGTTCGAAAAGAATTTCATTCGCTTGTAAGCCGCGAAAAACTTCTTAGCGAGGTGCTTAACAATTTCGAAAGCATTTTAGACGAGGCAAAAGAAGATTACAAAAAGATTCTAAACAATTGGCGTTCACGATGCAAAATGATCGGTGAAAAAGTGAAAATAGTTGACGAAGAAAAGACAAGATTCGGTTTGTTTGAAGATATTGATGATGACGGATTTTTGATTCTTAAACAAGGCGAGAAGCGCGAGAAGATTCATTACGGCGACGTGAGTTTACGATAGCCGATAGAAAGGATTTCATGAAAGTTTATTTAGATAATGCCGCAACCACTCCAGTGCATCCGAAAGTTTTCGAGAAGATGAAGACTTATCTAACCGAAAATTTCGGCAATCCATCATCGATTCATTCGTTCGGAAGAACCCCGCGCGTTGCAATTGAAGAAGCGCGCGAAACCATAGCCGGTTTTATAAACGCCAATCCCAGCGAAATTTATTTTACCAGCGGCGGAACGGAAGCCAACAATTTTTCTTTGTTTGGAATCGCACGCGGCGCATTTAAAGAAACAAAAAGAAAATTTGTAGTGACTTCCAAAGTCGAGCATCATTCCGTTCTCGATTCGTCTCTTGAATTAGAGAAGAACGGATTCGGATTACGTCTTGCCGATGTTCTGCAATCAACTTCAGTTGATTTGGATTCGCTCGCCAAATGTGTCGATTCCGATACCGCTTTGGTTTCGGTAATGCACGTTAATAACGAAACTGGTTCGGTTAATCCGGTCAAGAATATTGCAGCGATTGCCAAGAAAAAAGAAAGTTATGTTCACACCGATGCAGTTCAAAGCTTCGGCAAAATAAAAATTGATGTTAAAGATTTGGGCGTTGACGCGCTTTGCGGATCGGCTCATAAAATTTACGGACCGAAAGGAATCGGATTCGCATTTGTGAAAAGCGGAACTCCAATTTCCCCCCTTCTATTCGGTGGTTCGCAAGAACGCAACCGTCGAGGCGGGACAGAAAATGTTGCTGCTATCGCCGGATTTGCCGAAGCCGCTAAAATTGCTCATGCGAATATGGAAGAGAATGTAAAGCACATCAGAACGCTGAGAGAAAAATTGATCAAAGGGATTTCCGGTATAGACAAAGTTGGAATTTGTGTCAACGGCGGCACAGAAGTTTCACTGAATGTTCTCAGCGTAACATTCAAATCGGAATTTTACAAGAACGATTCCGAAGCGATGCTGATTTACTTGGACATCAACGGCATCGCGGTATCAAATGGTTCGGCGTGCACATCCGGCACGTTGAACCCGTCACACGTTATTCTTGGTGCGGGATACTCAGTGGAAGATGCAATCGGCACTATTCGTTTTTCATTCGGTAAACAAAATACAATCGAAGAGATTGATTATACTATTGAAGTCATCGAAAAGATGGCGAAGAAATTTATGAGATAGTAAATCATCCGGGGTTTTTAATTTTTGGCAAGGAGTTGATAAAATCCAATGATGTCCTACTTCTTAAGAACAGTTAGCATTGTTTTCCCACCTTTAAGTGTTAGCATGACAGTATAAGCATAGATGTCTTTCCATTGAAGCATTGTCAAACCCATCATGCTTCTTTCTAAGTAATTGTCCCCGAATTTTTTAACAAGTTGTGCTTTAGCAATATCAAATAATTTACGAGAATCTTCCTCATTCTCTTTTCCATTTGAAATTACTTTTCCGATCGGTTCTCCATCCTTTGTGAACATGAACCCAATTTTTACTGACAACGGCTCAAGCCAATCGTAATACAAGATTGTTTTATAACTCATAACCTCACCAACTTCTATATTTTTATCAATTAGTCTTTCTTTGGCAGAAGTCATGTTTTGATCAAATGGTTCATCGAGGATAGTTTCGAGAGAGAATTGAGCTGATAATTTTATTGAAACCAGAATGACACACAACAAAGTTGTTTTTAACAGTTCCATAATTTATACCCCAGTAAAAAAATGTCACTATCAATTAAGAAGTGTAATTACTTAATCATTTATGTTACGCAAAAAGGAAGGTGAAATCTTAATCTTGCTCATGCTCTTGTTCTTAATCCTATCTTTGCTGTGAAAAAGTATGTTATAGAATATGATCGAGAGCAAGTGCAAGAAAATCCATTTAATCATAAAATTACGTAGGTGACTTAATCAAACAAAACAGGACTGTCACTGTAAAAGTTTTTCACATTCAAGTCAGATATTCAATAACTTGCGAAAGTTTCTCTCTCATATCTTTTCGGTTAACAATGAAATCAAGAAAACCGTTTTCAAGCAGAAACTCTGAACGCTGAAATCCTTCCGGTAGATCTTTACCGATTGTGTCTTTGATAACGCGCGGACCGGCAAAACCTATGAGTGCTTTCGGTTCGGCGATTAACAGATCACCAAGCATCGCATAGCTTGCTGTAACGCCGCCAGTAGTCGGATCAGCCATTACAGAAATAAACGGAAGTTTGGCTTCGGCTAATCTTGCAAGTCTGGCGCTCGTCTTAGCCATCTGCATCAGCGAGAACGCGCCTTCCATCATTCTTGCGCCGCCGCTTTGACTAATGATAATTAACGGAATTTTTTCTTCGTAAGCGGCATCAATACATCGCGCAATTTTTTCACCGACAACCGAACCCATGCTGCCCCCGATAAAACTGAAATCCATACACGCGAACGCAACTTTCTTGCCGTCAATCTTTCCCGTTCCGGTTTTAACTGCATCATTGATTCCGGTTTTCTTAATTGTTGCAGCAATTCTATCTGAATAATTTTTTGTATCGGTAAATTCCAACGGGTCGCCGGATTTCATTTTGCGGTCCAACTCCTTAAAAGAATTTTTATCAAACAGAAAAGAAATGTACTGTCCGCTGCTAATTCGAAAATGGAAATTACATTTGGGGCAGCACCAAAGATTTACTTCCAATTGTTTGGTATGAATTATTTCTCCGCACTCTTCGCACTTAGCCCACTGACCATCCGGAATTTCTGCTTTCTTGCTGTGAGGGGAAATATTTTCTTTTTTTCTTTTGAACCATGCCATTATTGTTTACTCTTTTCAATATTTACAAATAAGGTTACTGTTTGATTTGGATCTACCGGATCGTTGGTATATAAGGTAACAGTTCTCACAAGTTTGCCTTCGCGTCCCGAAGTATCTAACTCGATTCTCAATGTTCCCTTTTGCCCCGGCTCCAAAGTTTTACTGCTTAACAAAGCAGCAGTACAGCCGCAAGATGTTTTGACGTCGTTGACTTTCAGAACCGCTTTCCCCTCGTTTTTAAAATCAATTTTTGCTTCGACCACTTTACCTTCGCCGACAGTCCCAAAATCGTAACGCGACATGTCTAAAGCCAGCTTTGGATTTTTGCCGTCTTTCGCTATGAACGCCGTATTTTTATCAACAACAACGCCGGTAAGTGATAATTTGAATTCCGGAGTCTTGGCATCGTTTGTAAAGACATAAATAAATTTCTGCTGCTGACCAAGTCTTGCCTCGGAATTGAACTCGACATGAATGAAAGTTTTTTCTCCCGGCTTCAAAAGTGATTTTTCCGGTTTTGCCGCCGTACAGCCGCACGAAGCATTCACACGAACAATACTTAAATTTGCGTCGCCCGAGTTTTCAATTTCAAAACTGTGAGTTACCATTTCACCTTCAACCACAGTTCCAAAATCAAAATGATCAACCTTTGCAGTAATCTTCGGTCCAGTTTGACCGAAAGCAAACGAAACGAAAAGGAACAAAAAAAGAGTCATATATTTTTTCATCGCGTTACCCTTGGTATGAATTTCTTAAAATAGTTAGGTTCAAGATAATCGTAATTAAAAGTTAATAAATCCTTGCCAAATAAATAAGCCCACTTGCAAATTGACGAAGCTGTAACTCCATACGGTGTTTTTATGATGTTTTTGATTTCCGTGTCCCCAAAAATTTTGCCGGTTTGTTCGGTTAACAACGCTAGAGAAGTCTTTTCGATCAGTTTTAATTCGGTAACCACTTCGACTTGCCGATTTTTTTTCTTGAACCCGGCGAAATAAATTTCATCGAGACTTGCATTGCTTATAATTCCAAATTTTTCGCCGTCAGTAAGATAATCTGCTAACTGCAAGGCATACGCTGAAAATGTGGAGACCGGTACAATAGGCAAATTTGAACCAAGCGCCAGACCTTTTGCAGCCGAAAGCCCTATTCGCAAACCTGTGAACGAGCCCGGACCGATTGAAACAGCTATCTCTTTCACATTACTTAATTCAACTTTTGAATGCCAAAGAACGCTTTCAACCATCTCAATTAATTTTTCGGAGTGAATGTGCTTCTGAAGATAATTGAATTCGACAAATGACTTCTCATCAACCATCAACGCAACACTGCAAAGTTCGCCGGACGTTTCAATCCCAAGTATCGGTAAAGAATTAGTCATTTTTTTGAATTCTAATTTCTCGTGAAGAATTGTTTAACAACTTGAAATCAATTTGATAATTCCGTTTGGGCAATACTTCGGAAAAAAGGTTTGCCCACTCAATAAATATTATGGAGCCGCTTTCGTTTAGATAGTCCTCAAAACCGATGTCGTAAAGCTCTTCCACTTTTTTAATACGGTAAAAATCGAAATGAATTATCTTTTTCGAATTATGGTATTCATTCACAATTGCAAAACTCGGACTCGAAACGTTCGTTAAGCCGTAATCCGAACAAACAGACTTAACAAAAAAAGTTTTTCCGGTACCGAGTTCGCCGTTCAATAAAACTATTTCACCGACGGAAATAATTTTAGAAAACTGCTTCGCAATTTCCGTCGTTTCACTTTCTGATGATACGACTTTGCTCATTGGGAAATACATTTAAGCTCTGCTCTCCATCGTTACGACAGGCAAAATCATTTCTTCCATAGAAATTCCGCCATGCTGAAAACTGTCTTTGTAATGACTCAAGAACTTATGATAATCGGTCGGATAGACAAAGTAATAATCTTCTTTGGAAATGATGTAGCTTATTGTTAAACCGCGTTTAGGCAGTTTGAAATCGGCAGGGTTCTTAACGAAGACAGCGTGTTTGTCATCAACCTTCAAATTTCTGCCGAACTTAAAACGAAGATTGGGAGATGCTTCGCGGTCGCCCAAAACTTTTGCACCGCGCAACGTTCGGATGCTTCCGTGATCGGTGGTGAGAACAATTTTTGCTCTTGGAATAGTTGCAATCGCGCGGAATGTATTAAGCAACGAAGAATGCTGGAACCAACTGTTGGTCAGCGAACGGTAAGCCGGTTCGTCCGGTGCGATCTCTTTCAAAATGTCCGAATCCGATCTGCCGTGAGCAATCATATCAAGAAAATTTACAACGACAGCCATTAAATGCGTTTTTCTGTGAGACAAAACATTTTGTTCGAACGATCTCCCAACTTCCGGGTCAATAATTTTTACGTACTTCAATTCGTTGTTCAAAGAAATTTTCTTCCGGCTAAGTAGGTGCTGCAGCAAATCTTTCTCATATTTGTTCATACTGTTTTCGTCGTCTGCCATCGAAGACCATAGATCGGGATAATGCTTTTCGATTTCGGAGGGGAACAAACCGGCAAAAAGTGAGTTTCGTGAGTACGGAGTTGCCGTCGGCAAAATAGAATAATAATAATCTTTGCTGATGTTGAAAAGTTCTGCCAAATGTTTTTCCATTACCAGCCATTGGTCAAGGCGGAGACAATCGATTACAAAAAAGAATAACGGCCCGTCAAAATTCTTAAGCTGAGGCAAAACATATTTCTCTACGATTTGAGTAGAGAGAACCGGTGCATCATCGCTCCCAGGTGAATCGATCCAGCTTTTGTATTCTCTCTCAACATACTTGCAAAATTCTTGGTTGCATTCTTTCCGCTGGTCGGTTAAAGATTGTTTCAAACCTACCTCGGGATGTGCGTCCAATTCCATGTCGTAGTTGACAAGCTTCAAATAAATATCAACCCAATCATCGAAATCTGGGTCCATCATAAGCTGGCGGGAAATTTGGCTGAAGTCTTGCAAATAATCTTTCGCAATGTACTCTCCGGAAATTTTTTTGCTCTCCAACAATTTCTTGCAGACCATCAGCACTTGCGAAGGCAAAACCGGCTTTATTAGATAATCGCTTATCTTTCCGCCGATTGCATCATGCATGAGCGATTCTTCCTCGCTCTTGGTTACCATTACCACGGGTATGTTAGGATTGATTTCCTTTATCTGCGACAAAGTTTCCAATCCGCCGATGCCAGCCATCATTTCATCGAGAAAGATCAGGTCGAACTGCTTGTTCTTAACTTCGGAGACTGCGTCTTCACCGTTGGTAACGGTTTCAACTTCGTACCCTTTTTCGTTCAAGAAAAAAATGTGGGAACGGAGAAGCTCGATTTCATCATCGACCCAGAGGATTTTGTTTTTTTTCATTTGCGCCATGCGTTAAAGTTATTGAATCGAAATCCTAACATCAACACCGGCTTCATTTGTGGTTGTAGGAGGAATTCTTGAAGCGCCTTCCGGTTCGATGCTGGTTCTGCGGTAAAAAATTGAAAGAGTTACCCGCGAGCTCATCACATATTTTATTTTCGGTTCGATGGTTGTGCTGGTTTTACCTTCTTGAGGTGTTCCGGCGTCTTTCCAGTTATCCATTTCGTAAATCACGCTGGATGTTCTCGCGCTCGTGTACGAGAATGAAATTTCCAAATCGTTCTTTAATGATATTCCGAAGAGTGGAAGATCAAATCCCGATTTTAGATAACTGGCAGAAATATTTATGTCTTTTGTGAATCCTTCTGTAACGTTATGAGTGGTTAAACCAAGACTATAAGAAGTCTTTGCCGAATAACGCACTGTGCCTTGGAAGGAACCTTCAAAAAATTTATCGAAGTTCATTGTAATGCCGATCAAAGGTGAAAATCCATAATCGACTCTTTGAGATTGGATTTCATTGAATCCGTCCGGATTAATCTTCCATCCTTCGCTGTAATTTGAAACGTACGCGTGATTGATTGTAACGCGTTTCGCGAAACTGAAAATTGAATATTGTTCCAAACCGCTCCACGTGAACGTCCAGTTAGGTCGCGGAATATATCTGAAGAACTTCGAGAGAATCGGAATTTTTTCAAGGAAAGAAAATGTCTCGAATCCTTTTAGAAAAGCATTTGACAAGCTGGCATTCGGATCTTTGGCATTCGGATCATAAAGATCATGAACTTTTTTAATTCCGTTTCCGAATACAGACAAAAAGAAAGTTGGCGGTAAACTCAAAAACGATCTGTCAATCGTACCCGTTGAAAGAACGTTTGTTATTGAAGCATTACCGAGTGAATCAGTTTGTAACGTTGTGCTTCTGTTCACTCCCCAGCCGACTTTCCAAGTCAGATCAAGTTGCGCTCCTTCCCACAGCGGTTTGGAAGTCTTAAAATCAATATCATTCTTCTGAGAATAATTGTCCTGAAGATTCCCGTTCGGTGCTCTTGGTCCAATATCGTTTGAAAGACCCAGCATAAATAATCTGTTAGGACCTTTTGATGAAGACTGACTGAAGCCCCAGAAATTATTGAATCCGGTTCCGTCGCCCACCAATCCGCCGCCGGTATAGGTACTGGTCTGATTGAAGTTTATCGTTATCACATCGTAATCGAAAAGGATTGTCTTAAAGAAAAGTTTAAGATACTCCAGACTCGCCATAATCTTGCTTGGCGTTTCCACCGAATCTTTTTCAGCAATTTTTAATTCTTCTTGCTTTGTTAGCATGGAATCTTTAACGATTCCTTTTGCTTCTGTGCCGTTAAGTTTTTCAATTGGATTTTGGATGTTTCGCGGCGCACCTCTTCCGCTCCTTCTTCCGCCGGTTGGAGCCGGTTGATGTTGCTGCAATTCAGGCTGGCGCCTTTGCTGAACTTTCGGCGGTTCTTCCACGAACAACGGCGCAAAAATGGATTTAAGTCTCACAGTGAACCCAAGCGAAAGTCTATTTGAGTAACCGGCGCTTTTTCCCAATACACCCTGTTGAAAATTGTTTTGCCAACTGTATGAACTTGAATACGAACTATTTAAAGTAATATACCGGTTCAAATCAAAAATTGAAGGAAGTCTCGGACTTGCACGGAGATCGACCGATTGTTTGTAGAGAAAATCTCTCCCAAAAAATTGTCCGCCAAAGATTGCGCGCCAGATTTGTCCTTCGGGTTTTTCGGTGGTACTATCAGCCAGCAAATAAGCAAGAGTAGAAGAAACATTAAAATTATAATTGAGTGATAAATTCCAGAATCCGCCTTCAGTAAGCTGCCATGTAAAACCGGCACCGCGAGTTGCCGTAAAATCTCTTTGCACACTGGGCACCGTTGTCACAGCTCTAACCTGAGTGAATGATCTCCTACGTGTTGCAGTGAGTGATGAAGTAAATGTTTGAGGCGCATAATATATTTTTAGATCACGATAATCCGAGAACAAATTAAAGAAGCTGCCGATGATCGGAATGTCTGCCGGTTTGAAGTAAAGATCACGACTGAGATTAACCGAATAATTCGCATTCGCATTCCATTGCCAATTACTGCTGGCGGTTGTTGTAGGACTTTGTCCCGTTGTTTTGTTGTAATTAAAACCGAAGCTTAAATTGTTAATTATGTCTCGAATATACCAGAGGTCGGTTAGAACTTTGAATTTGATGTTGGATAAAGTCCACGACTCCGATACATTTTTTGTAATTGAATTATTTTTAAGAGCCGCAATTGCAGAATCAATTGCCGCGGGACTCGCATTCTTTTCTGTCATGCTGCGCTGAATTTCCGTCTGGGCATCGGCTATGCTAATATCGGTGCCCGGAATGTATAGCGGATTGGTGGATTGTTCGGTTCGTGAATATGAAATACGCAGATTGCTTCCGGCAAGATTTGCGGGAATTAGTTTCAACAAATCAAAATCGACTGCGATGCCCCAGTTCATATTATCATCCCGCGTTCCGAACCTATCGTTCAACTTGTGAAAGAAAGGATTTGTCTTACTTATGTTAGCGCTGACCTTCATCAAATCTGCAAGTGATAAAGAGGCGTTTGCATTGTAAGCCCAGCCCGGAGTTTGATCTGCCTGAATAACGCGCAGCTCGTTAACCCAAACACTGCCTGAAACCGGTTCGTTTGAAACACCTTTATCTCTCGGATTCACGATCCCAATCAGAAAATAAGAGACACGCGTTAAAGTCGGATTGCCCAACACGCCAAATGTATGTCCCGGCTCTCCAGGAACGGGAACGCTTATCATTGTTTTAGAAGAGTCTGATGAACGCCTCAACTTGAGCGCGGTAAGTTCTGAGAAAGTTAAAGCCACTTCGTTCCAATCTGCTTTTACCGGCTGACGGTATTCATAATAGTTCAACGAATCAGCCCCGAAGCGCAAGTAAATCTCCGAACCGTAATTAGTAGGACTTTCATAATGCGATACGGAACCGGGCGTATCGTTCATGTCGCCGTGTATGAAGAATTTCAACTGTTTGTAATTGAAGAGGTCGAGCGGACGAATCATGTAGCGCACTACTTCGCGCGAATCGCCGTCTTCAAGTTTGTTCAATACAAGATTCAGAGATTGTTCATTCTTGTATATAGTATAATTCGGCTGAGTCCTGTCCAATTCCCTTTGCACTCCGGGAGGAGAATAGTATTCCGGATTATCTTCTATGCTCACAGTTGATACGGTCATAACCGTATCCTGCAAAGTGATCTTGGGCGGATTCAAAACTTTTTGCCACTGGTTACCAACCAAATTCATATCGGCAAAACGTAAGTGAACCTGCGTAGAAGAACCCTCAACCCAAAAGCGAATGAACTCAACAACAGAAAAGCTCGGGTTTCCAATAGCCGCTTTGAAATCTTTCAAAGGAATTCTGAATAAGTACCAGCCCGCATTGTCACCGCCGCCTTGTATAAATTTGTTAGTTAGTTTGTTTGTATCAATGGGAACTTCGTATTCGTAGTAGCTATTTACTCTATCCAAAGTAGAATTGCCGTTTAAGTCTTCGGTATCCGGCAACTTGCCTTGGTCAAGTGAAACTGCATTGCCTTCACCGCCGTTGATGTGAGAATAATCCGCATTCTGTGTAAGCTGAAATGAATAATCATCATTTGCCGGATCGGGATTATTCACCGGGTCGTAACCCGGTTCATCTTTATCAAAAACGCCGTCGATACCGGTGTCTTCACCGTTGTCCACCAAGTAGTTTGAGTTTTTGTCTTCGGTATCAAGTCTTCCGTTTGGAATTACATCTTCGCTGATCTGCCCGAGATCAATGTGCAATTTCAAATCGGACGGCGCTTGAGAAACGTGCATCCAAAATTCAATGAAGCCGATGTTCTGATCGATCAAATTATTTGCAGTCGAAGAGAGTACTTTCATAATTCCAGCCCAGCTTTTTATTGGCTCGGTCAAGTACTGAGTGTAATTCGGATCAGTTTTACTTAGATTATAGTTGTACGCCCCTCGTTGTGAAGGATCAAATATTAAGTCCAACGCCTGAATTTGATCCTGGCCCGGTACTGCTCTTTTTCTATTTCCATAAATAGATGATACCAACACGTCAGAAGGCGTGATGTTGTACCACCATGCTTTTCCTTTGTAATTCATGTAAGGCATCTGATCTTCGCCTGCTTGATTGTTGAGATTCGGCATGTTGAGCGGTACACTTATGTCGTGCCATGAAGAATATCCCATGCCAAGCGGAATCAAACGTTTTGCGCCTTCAAAGTCATCGATGTAAGCGATGCTGTTTCCGTTGTCACTGGAAATTGTACTTTTCTTTGTGTTCGGGTCCGGTTTGATATATGCGTACTCGGCATTAATTGCCAGATTCGAAGGTGCGCTTGTATTAATTATTTTTGACAAAGTCTTCGTGATGAAAGGAAGATTTATATTGGTTTTAAAATCCAGTCCAAAGAGAGAATTATTCAACGGTTCTTCGCCGATTCTTACTTTGTCGCTCAGAGTCTGCTGGTTCAAGTTCAAGAAAGAAAAACCAAGCGTTGTCTCTTTGTTGAACTCGTAAAGTCCACGGAAACCGAGAAGTGTTTTTGACGCAAGTTGGAATAGATCATTCTGTTCATAAGTAATTCGCAAGTCCGCACCGGGCAAGAGAGCTTTATCATTTCTTATTTGTATCTGCCCCATGTTGTAATCAACCGTATAATCAATTCCTTCCTTCAATTGATTTCCGGCTAAATAAATTTTCACAGAGTTTTCTACTACGTTGAAACCAATATTGTAAACCGAAGAAACCGAGGCAGAATACTGACCGGTTATTAGAAATTTATCTTTTGATCTGTCTTGTTGAGCAAACGTAACCGTTGTATCATAAATTGACTGATACTTCAAAGAATCCGGCAAGGTTTTAGGAAAATCTTTTCCGAACGGCTGAAGCACCGGAAAAACAATTTCACCTGTTGCGGGCAGAATCGTTCTGTTGGGAAAGAAATCGAAAGAACCGTCGGGTTGAGTACTTGTTCTGCTCGGATCGGTTTTATCAAGACCGAAAGCTTGAAGCAGCTTAGTGCCCTGATAGTCGCTGGTCGGCTCTTGACCTTCAACTCTGTACTTTATATCAAGCTGGAAACCTTCCTGCTTAACGTCTCTTCCGCCAACTGGATAAATATTTCTTAACTGAAGTTTCCACGCTTGCTTAAACTGCGGCTGAAGGTTTGGCGGCTTCACAAGTTTTAAGACAAGTCGTGTAAACGGCAATCCGGTTGTCAGATCAGTCTTACCTTGCAGATCTTTAACAAACTCACCTTGGTACTCATCATCTTCGTTTGCATTAGTCGGTCCTTCCAATCTGTATGCAACAGCAATTGCATCTTGATCCTGAATCTGCGTCCTGAAGGTTATGAATCCGGTCTCGGGATGAAGATCGTAATCAACGCTGGGTTGAAGCAGTACCCATCTGCCTATTACTTGTGTACCTGGTTGTGATGCGAGGGTAGTGTCGCGTAAAGTCTTAGCATAAAGCTGTCCAACTTTTCTGCGGGGAAGATTGATGAAAGCGTTACCCAATTTTTCTTTGCCTAGATCAACAATACCGGTAGCTGTTTTCCAAACTTCTATATCTTTCACACGTAAAGAATCGATAATACGCGGGACCGGATTGTTATAGTAATTGCTAAACACATTAAGCTTCGGATCGAGATAAACAGAATCTATAAAGAAATGATTTGGTGAGTAACTGTAAGCATGTATCTCAAAATTATTAGTTTGAGAGCCGCTGGTTACTGAAACTTCTTTGATCTCACTTTTCTTTTGGGAAGCCAGCGCAGTTAAGCTGAACGGTCCCATTTTGAACTTTGCTTTAATACCAAACAGCGCTTCGCTTCCGCCAACCAAAGGAGACGTTTCAAGCGAAACGTTTCCGGCTTCAATGCTTTGAATTATTTCGTCTTCATAACCGGTGTATTTTATTTTCAGTTGGTTCTCATACTGGAACTGCCGCTCGGTATTCCAATCAGCGCCGAGTGTAAGTTTATCGCCAATAGTTCCGTTCAGGTTGATCTGCACCTGCTGCTTAAAATCGGGTTCGTTTCTGGTATTTCCCAAAGCTGAACTAGTTATGCCGGTTGTAGTTTCATTTCTCCAAGCGCCGTGAATATCCACCTGTCCGCCGATTTTTAAATTTATCTTCGGTGGGCCAAATATACTTAGCAAAGGTGTGCTCGGTAACGGGATATCGATGTTGGTGATATCGGAAATAACCTGGTTTAAATCTTTCTTAGAAGATTTAAGTTTATACTCGTAAGCCTTATTTTCCCAAACATCGCGGGAAATTGCTTTTAGTCTCAGCTTGATATATTCAGCAAGCGGCATTTCCAAATAAGTTCTGTAGGGCTGCCCGCCGAGCATTTCTTTAATTGTAACTTTTGTACCGGTTGAATCCAACTGGACAGATTTTGTTAAGAATCCTTCACTGGGTCTAACAAAAAAACTTGACGGCTTTTTATCCCTGAACGGAACACTCGGAGAATCATCACGGTGATACCTGAAGTATTCAAGTCGCGCTGTAGAATCCTGTTCCATCAATTGGATATGCTTTATAGAATCCTGCTTCGCCTTGATCTTCAAGGAATCCAGATGTGTTTCTTTCGATTTTTTAGTTGTGTCGGGCAGAAGCGCCTTCTTCAATTTTTCGGTAGAATCCGGTAACGGTGCTTTTTTTAATTTCTCAGTGGAATCCGGCACCGCAAATGAAGATGTGTCTATTTTTAATTCTTTTACTTTGTCGGTATGAAGAACAGCAACCGCTTTTTCCGGTTGTTCAATAGGACGGTCTTTTGCAACGACGTAATTGAAACATGCGTCGAACAAAATTAATTGATTCGTTTCTGAATGGTCTGGGCTTCTAAAGCCAGATAATACAAAAACTGAAGCTATCAGAATGGGGATCAGAACAATTTTGGCTCCCAGCTTCAGTCTATTTTCATGTTGCGAAGAAATAGGTAACCTGCACTAAGTTATGAATCGTAGAGAATCTCTATCCATCCTCCTAAATTTTCAGCTCAAAATTTATTAAAAAAAAGTTATCATGCAATTAATTAAAATTCCCCTAGACAATTTTTTAAATTATGTCGTTCAGGTGAGTTTTCTCTTCAATCACTTCAAGAATCTTGTTTTCATGAATAACCAGCGCGCTTAATTTATTTCCCACACAAGCGCCGGTATCAATATAAACAGCATTTGATTCTTCAACAAGGGTAATTTCTTGCTGCTT
>JAKAEE010000064.1 GCA_021820065.1 Bacteroidota bacterium
ATTTGGAAAATTGATGCCAAAATGGCAATTGACTGGCGTTGATCCTTCCGAAGAAATGATAAATATATCAAAGACTAAGATTGAAGAACACGGGTTAAATAACCGAGTTACGTTACATCACGGTTTTGTCGAAGATTTACCTGAGGAACAGAAGTATGATTCTGCAACGCTGATATTTGTAATGCGATTCATTCTGGAAACCAACAAGAAACGATCATTATTGAAAAATATAGCAAAACGATTACGACCTGGTGCAAAAATCATCATCGTTGATCAATTTGGTGATCCAAGTCAAGAACAATTTCAATATATGACTAACGCATGGAGAAATTTCATGAAGTTTGGTGGTGTACCTTGTGAACTGGTAATTAAAATAGCGGTTCAAGCAATTGAACAAAGTTTTTTTACCGAACCCGAGTTACACAAATTACTTTCGGAAGCGGGATTTGAAAAACCAAATCGTTTTTATAACTCCTTTTTTCATGGTGGATGGGTTGCTCAAAAAGAATAATTAGCAAGAAATTTCATAGAGGTAATATGAAAACTAAATTTTACCAAGCAAACTTTTATTATACCTTTTTTGTGCTTCTTGTTTTTCTTGTCGGATTTAATATAAGCTCTATAGCTCAATCGAATTTTTATGAACGATTACCGTCAGGATTAGCAGAACATTCTGATTCGAATTATCCGGACACATTAAAAGAGAAACCTGGTGCAGAGAAAAAATATTTATTGCCCGCAGTAGAAGTTGTTGGTCTAAATTTTAGCGTCTGGGCTTACCACAGATACTTAAGCGGGGAGAACTGGTCCAATATTAGTTGGGAAACAATCAAAAATAATTTCAAGACCGGATTCGAATGGGATAAGGATGGCTATCTGATGAATCAATTTTGGCATCCATATCACGGTTCTAACTATTACAATCTTGCTCGATCTAACGGCTTGGGATTTTGGGAATCCGCGCCATATGCCTTTGGCGGAAGTCTCATGTGGGAATATTTTATGGAAAATGAACCCCCTTCTTATAATGACATTGTGAACACACCAGTTACCGGAATTATTTTGGGTGAAATATCCTTTCGTGTTTCTAATTTGATTATAGATGAAAGCTCTGTTGGTTTCGAAAGATTTCTGAGAGAAATTTCATCAACTCTTATTGATCCCATGCAAGGACTGAATAGAATGATTAGAGGGGAAATGTGGAAAAGCGGTGTGGCAAACAAACGCGCAAATTTTGATGTGATCGTTTCTACCGGCGTTCATACAGTATTCTTTAGCAGCAAAATAAACGATAGCAAATCGTATGGCACACTCAGAGCAGATTTGAATTACGGTAATCAATTGGCGGTTTCGGAACATAAAAAACCTTTCGATTATTTTACCTTACATACAGAAGTGAACATTGCGCCGGGCGATAACATTGTTGGAATTTTTGCTAGTGGTGTTATTTGGGATAACAGCTTAAAACTCTTCAGCAATTCCAAAGATATAATCGGGATCTACAAAGAAATTGATATGCACATAAATACTGTGTACAAACTTTCGGCAACAAGTGTCACCGGACAACTCATCAACACCATACCGTTGTCGTCGTCAGTTTCAATGCAGAATTATTTTGGTTTGGCTGCGATATTGATGGGAGCGACAAACTCACAGTATGCGTCCGAAGCCGGTAAAGATTATAATATTGGTCCTGGTGCAAGTGGAAAGATTGGTACCAAAATTATTTTAACGAACTTAGGAGAAATTTACGCCAACTATAAAAGGTTTTGGATTCACACCCTAAGCGGAGCTGCAGGAGAAGAGTTTGTTGGATTACTGAATATCGGAATAAACTATCAACTGCTCGAAAAAAGTTACTTGGGTTTGGACTTTTTGCTGTACGAACGATATGGAGGTTACAAGTATTTCCCAAATACTCAGGACGCAAACTCGGCATTAAGAATTTACATTAAACAGAGCATTTAACTGATCGATTAATTCAATGAGAATTGCATCAATCTCTGTAAGGAATTAACAATGGAGAAAACTATCTATAAAAAAATATCTGCAATTGTTGCTGTTATTTTCAGTCTGCTTACAATCGCTGAAGGCTTACAAGTTTTATTAGGTGTGATGCAACCAGATTATATTGTGCTGCGTCCTTTACTTTTCTACAATGTTGCAATGGGTATCGAGGGAATTTTTGTTGGCATGGCTATTTGGTTGAATTCCCGCTGGGCAGTATTTCTTACATTCACTACAATAGCCGCACACCTTGTAGTTTTGCTTATTGTAGGAGTTATCTATCTATTTAACGGCGGAGTAGCGGAACATAGTGTGGCAGCAATGAGCTTACGATCAATAGTTTGGTTGGTAATTGCGTGGGTTCTTTTGAAAACAAGCAGCATCAATAGATTCAACTCTGGTAAAATATAAATCATTATATGCGAGGAAATAGAATGAAAGTAAAATTGTTTGTCATCATGCTTTGTTTAGTTGTTGCAAGAACATTAACTGCACAGAATCAAGTTTCGCTTTTGGAAATTGATAAAGTAAAAGAATATTTAACACTCAACGATAAACAATATAAAACTATCAATACTATGGTTGTACAGATAAAAGGAATCCTTGAAGAAGATAAAAAAATCATTTCGGGTTTAAGAGAAAGATTTAAGAACGGAGATGAACCCGGATTTTTCGAGAAAATTAAAGTGAAAATGGCGAGGGATAGTAGAGCATCTAAAATAAATGACCTCTTGGAAGAGATCGAGAATCAACTAAGTAAAACACAAAAAATAAAGTATAAAGATATGAACAAACCTGCATTGAAAGCGCTTAGCAAAAAGGAATTAATTGAGTAGATAATAATTAGACAATCAAATATTGTATTTTTTTCCCTTACCGGAACAATCCAATACATCATTTCCATATATTCTTAAGAATTACATTACTTCTTACGCTACAAGATTGGGTGGCGTTGATACATACGTGTACGGATTTGGCCCGGGGTTTTCCAATTCTATCGGCGGTGTAAGCGGTATGTTTAACGTTATTGTAAAAGGGTTCAATTATGAGAAAGTGAAATCCATTGCGGAACGATTTAGGGATATTGTAAAGCGAAATCCCCGCGTAGATAATGTAGATATCGATAAATCACAGCTTTATTAGTCCAAAGAGACATTTGAAGTTATTGCCAGGATTGACCGCGCTAAACTTGCTGAGTACAATATCTCGGTTGACCGGCTATTTTCTATTTTGGCTAAAAATACCGGCGGTAATCTTGATTACCGTAAATTCAAAATAGCCAATGACGAGGTTGACTACCGGATCAAATTTTCAAATTACAATGATGTTCAATTAACTGATCTGGGAAACATGATTATCAGTGAAAATAAAAATGAAACTTTCAAAATCAATGACGTAATGACATTTACCGAACAAAAAGTTTTATCTTCTATTAATAGGGAGGATCAACAATATATTCGTTATATAAGTTTTGAATTCAAGGGTCCATACAAATATGGACAAAATTATTTAGAAGCATCAATTGCATCGTTGCCGGTACCTATAGGCTACAGTACCAAGCCTGCTGAATTTAATTTCTTCCTTTCAGAAAAAGATGAGATCGACATTTTAAAAGTATTTGGTGCAGCTGTTCTTATAATTTTTATGATAACGGCAAGTTTTTTCGAATCTTTCAAAAAACCAATAATAATACTAACTGCAATTCCATTTGCATTAATTGGGGCAGTGTTTTTTTTCTGGCTATTTGATTTTAATATTGAACGGGGCGCTTATGCTGGGATGCTTTTGTTAATTGGTTTGTGTATAAGCAATTCAATTGTTCTAATAAATTACCTTTCTGCTAACTGTAGATCGTTTTCTGTCGAAGAGATAATAAATTTGTCAAAAACCAGATTGCGTGCTATTCTTACAACAACACTTACAACGTTTGCCGCATTGATTCCATTTATAATTAGTAATGAATCGGATTTCTGGAAAAATTTGAGTTTAACTATTTCCGGCGGAATTATTATTTCTTCGCTTTATATTATCATGTTCATGCCAATGATATTCAAATTATTAGCGCCCAGAAATAAAATAAATACCATGCGTTAACTTGACGTATAGAATCACAAATGTGTTAAATCTATTGTATTTCAGATTGATTTCCATCAGCGCTTTTTTTGTACCGAGTTTACATCTTGCTAATCAACTGAAGTACATTTTATAAGACTACCTCATTAGTCTATCTCTTCTTAGGGCTACATTTTCGATGTATCTATTCTTCAATTCGTCCATCAAAAAGGAATTATTTACAAGTTCAATTATTTTTTCTTCTTTAGATGTAAAACGTGAAATTATATTCTCAACACGATCCGTTTTAATTCCAATTCTTTTACCCAACTCTAAGAAATCAACACGGGTGTACTTACTTCCAGATTTGAATTCCTCGGACATAAAATCATCCTTAAACAGTTGCAATGCAGTATCGGGTTCAACTTTTACATGCATTTTAGTATTCATCAAATCATATGCTGGCGTCAAAGTATAATCACCGAACTGTTCGTTTCTGAAGAGGGAGAAATTTTTTAAGTGTGCGTCTCCATTGCAAATAAGATAATTGAAAACTATCAATGAGTATAATTTCTCTATCTCTACCGGGTAGGCTGCTACATATTTCTTCATTAACTCAGCCATTTCTTCATAAGAATAATTGTACTTATAATTCTTCCCGGCATTCTCTTCGGATCTGTTTGCTAATTGCGCAAAATCCTCTTGTAATAGTTTACTTCCGTTCTCTAAAACGTCGAACCTTTTTACTGTATAAACTATTTCTCCATCTTTGAAATACATTATTCCATTTGGAGGAGTATTTATGTCAAATACTTGGCTAGCGATTTGCATTGTAAGATGTTCATTCGCTGGAATATTATCCATCTGTTGGAAGGGACCGTATGGAATAGGCTTCAGTATATATCTTCCACCTTCATCTGTTAATACTAATTCCTTCTTTTCTAGTTTAGCAGAATATTTTACTTGCACACCTGAAATCGATAGACGAGTGCTCTGATTCATTCTCTGTTCATTAAACTCAGGACGGGTAAAAGGCAGAATATAATTTATCTTCCTGCCGTTGAATAGTTTTTGTAAACATGTACGACAGTATGAATCATTTGTTTCTTTAAGACAACCATGGCACTTGCTCATATTAAATCGCCTCTTTTATTCGTACGGCTCCAATAGTATTTTGAGCCGTTTTTAATAATCTAGTAAAATGATCGTTCTCATCAATTCCTAAATTTCGACACTGTAATGTTTTTAAATCCCCTTCACTTAATAAACCAAAGAAAAAAGGGAATAGATATTTGGAATGATATTCCTTTGTACTTTTAGGAAGAGTTAGACTTATAGCCGGTTTGTTGTCATCAGAAAAGTATGCATCTTCATATTTGAATACATATTCCTCATCAGTCTGAATTAAATAGCCAGCTAATTGATCGTTGATATACACTTCAGCTTTTCTTTCCATTATGATTTAACCTTCACTTCTAATGATAATCCCAAAGCATCCATCAACTTTACTAATGTCTGGAGCGTTGGATTAGCTAGGCCATTCTCAATATCAATCAATTTTCTTAGTGTTACACCAGAAATAGCAGATAAATCTCTTTGAGTAATATTTAGAATATCTCTTCTCTGTTTAATAATTCTTCCAAATTCATTTTTATCCATTTTACACCTCAATGTGCATTACAATACACTTTTACACAAAAATAGTGCAATAATATCTATTTGTCAATATAAATATGCACTATAATGCACATTAAAACGCGAAGGATTTTTTGAGGTGCACCGGAAAATTAGGTGGTAAAAGTAGCTTAAGCAAAATATTGGATGATACGGTAGATTTGGGTTGTAGCAATATCTTCGTAACCTAGTAATTCTTTTACAACATACAATGAAACCCCACGCTGGACCAATAGCGAAGTCAAGAATCTGGCTTTCTATTTTCCCAAATCCTTAAATCGTTTTTGCCGTTCTTTTTCTTTTTTTATTATTAGCTGGTTCAGCTCATTTTCCATTTTTTTGTATAAGCCGGCAAACCAGTGAGATGCGCTTTCATTTGATCCCCATACTTCAAAAGCAACATCGGCGTATTCAATGGCTTCGTTATCGTCTCCAATTCCAATAAAATCGGGAGGTATCTTCGGCATTTCTTTTATGCCGAACAAAGATAACGGCACATACGGATTAAATTTCATTGCCTTGATTAGTTCTTTATCAGCAGCGAATTTTTTGCTTGGCTTACAAAAGTAAAGATATGCCCTCGAATAATACCAGTAAGCGCTGTGATCGTCCATATATTCATTTAATAAGTCTTCCGCTTCGCTCAACTTTCTTAGAACCAGTAATTTATTTATCAATGAATAACGCATTCCTTGATTGTCATAAGGATTTAGAACCAGCATTTCTTTTATAACGTCAACCGACTCTTGCTTTTGATTTAGCGACCAGAGTACATTGGATAAACCGGCCATCGTTCTCATAAAAGGACGCGTTTCGTGATAACCCCAAAAATGTCCCTTCATTTCTTCGAACACTTTTTCTCCGATCGATCTTTTTCCCGCAGCTATACCATTATGATATAGTTCTTTCGCTTCTTCTAACGAGGGAGCTTCTTCTGCTAATAAGTTATATGCATCGGCACAATCTTTTGAAACTGATAAAGCTTTTTTGGCAAGCTTAATTCTCTTCTGGGAGTTTTCTTCATCAAACGCATCATACATTATTTCTTGTGCTTCATCTAACGGATTTCGCTTATCAGCAAGAAATGGGTCATTCAAACTATCGGGTTTACCAATCATATTTTGTAAAAACTTATTTGCCTCATCAAGCGATTTGAAATTTTGCAGTTCCAGCAGCTTGCCTATTTTTGAAAGTGTGCGCTCTGAAGCAAGAAGAGGATTCTTAACCGGTTTTTTGCTTGCCTGTCCGGCAGGCAGGCTTGAACTCTTTTTTGCCATTGGATATCCTTTCTACAAAAATATTTGGCGCTAAGTATAATGTTTCTAACCGACTATTTCTCGAAAGATGAGATGTATTTTTCGATATCTTTTATTTTTATAAACCAGAGTTTTCCTTTCTTTTGACATATAAAAAAACCCCGCACAAAAAAGTACGGGGTTGTAATTCAATCAAGTTATTCAAAAAGCATTAGAAAGAATATCTTACACCCAACTGCATCTGATAGCGTGATGCGAGGTTACTATAGTTGAAAGGTGTATTGTTTACCGGTTTTGAAAAACTATAAACCGGCGTGTTCGGCTTTCCGTTGTATGTAATTCTTCCTTGATATGATACAATTGTATAAGTTCCATAACCTGAGTCCTCTATCTTGCCCCAATCCTTATTCAGTAAGTTGAGAACATTCTGAATATCAAGATTGACTTGGAAGTGACCTAAGCCCCAGAGATCTGGTATATCTTGAGAAATGTGAAGATCAAAGTACTGTTGCCATGGTGCATTCGCACCATTTCTTTCGGCAATCTGTCCTCTATGAGTGCTTAGATAATCATTGTTCTGGATAAACCCATCGAGGTCTGCCCACGTTCTTCCACTTTGGGTCGCCGGTACAAACTGTCCGCTTGTAACCGTACCCAAAAGAATTTCGCTGCTGTTTCTAGGAATATAGAATAAATCGTTCTGATCGAAACTATCATTGTTCAAATCACCGTAAACAATGAAAGAGAATGGTGAACCGGTCTGACCATTGTAGAACAGGGAGATTGTTGTTGGGGCATTCTTAAAGAATTCAGCAGTGTAAGCAATAGATGCAAATACTCTATTCCTGATTTCATATTGTGACGTTGTTAGAGCAGGATTATTCGGGTCATTATCAATTGGATTGTAACGCATTTGCGATTGAGCTTGTGAAGAGTTAACACTGTTACGATCTTTTGCCTGACCATAGCTGTAACCGGCATTGAATGATAACCCTCTTGCAACATTTCTTTGAAGTTGAAGAACCAAGTTATATTGATAACCGTCGCTTGTATTGTAAAGATCCATTATGTTAAAGAAGTTATTGTTGCCGCTGTTGTAATTACCATAAATTGGTCTTCCATCCTTACCGGAACCGAGCTGCGGAATGGAACCGATAGGTTTGTTAAGATTATCCAAACGATAAAGCATGTCATTGATCGTTCTGCCGTAAACAAGCTCGGCGGTTCCAATTATACCTTCGGGTAATTGTTGATCGACGGCAAAGTTGAATCTCAGCACTTGAGGCATTTTCAAATTTGGATCGGCAATATCAATTTCGGAACGGGTTTTAGGCGCACCAAGAGCACCATTTGTTACACGCGGGTCGCCGGCAATATACTGGTTGTTCGGATCAACAACAAGAGGAAGAACCTTTCCAAAAACGTTATTTACTTCGGCAATCAAAGTACCGGTATTACCATAGTTGTTAGACATCCAGACGTATGGGACTTTACCGGTGAAGATTCCGACACCGCCTCTAACCTGTGTGGATCTGTCTCCTGATACATCCCAGTTAAATCCAATACGCGGTGAATACAAAATGTTTCCGCTTGGAACCTGGTCTGTTCTGAGACCCGGGAAATATTTCGGCAGTGAATCATTTGCTTCAGGTTTTGTCGGGAAAGTTGGAATGTCAATTCTGAAACCGAATGTTAACTTCAACTGAGGCAATACTGTCCATTCATCCTGAACATAGAAACCGAATTGAGCAACGCTGAATTTAGCACTGGGCTCGCCGCCTTTAATACCGTAAACGTGTTGATAGTAAGCCGGCTTATCAGCCTGCAAGTCTGCTAAACTATTATATTGATAATAACCAAAGTATGATCTAACGAATAAATTTCTGAATGAGAAGAATTCGTTGTGGGTACCGATTGTAATAGTATGATTACCAGTGTAGTATGAAAAGTTATCTGTGAACTCGAAAACATCCTGATCAAGTTGGTTTGCAGAAGAATAACGAT
The DNA here is from genome assembly GCA_021820065.1 of Bacteroidota bacterium. Classification (GTDB taxonomy): domain Bacteria; phylum Bacteroidota; class Ignavibacteria; order Ignavibacteriales; family Melioribacteraceae; genus Fen-1258. The sequence goes on from JAKAEE010000064.1 coordinate 8,994, forward strand.
CCGGACCGGCTGTCATTCTGAAAGTTTTGTTTAATTCTCTAACTTCGATTTCAGGTGTTGATGCAGCGGTACCTGCTCTTCTGTCACGAATTGGTGTGTAACCTAAAATCAACTCGTTCGACATATTGTTTCCAAAGTGACTATTCAACTGAAGAACTGTTGAGTTTGTGTTATTCTTAATTCTGTAGTTGTAGCTATCGAATGCCATACCGTTAGAGCCGCCGCGTCCGTTGAGATTATCTATATAAGAATAGTTGAAGCTATGACGGAGAGTCAACTGATGATTCTCTGAAATGTTGTAATCAAATCTCAAGAAGAATTTCGTACTGGGCTGCTGAGTAATAACTTGATTGTAAGTACCGGCATTCATTCCTCTCGCACTTAAGATATTTGCAAATTGATCTGCCAGGGCTTTTAACTGATCTGGAGTTTGTCCTCCATAGCCGGTTTGGAAGGCAATGTTATCAAGAGGCCTATCGTTAACGGTCATTTCTGCATTTGCAAAGAAAAACAATTTGTCTTTCATAATAGGACCGCCAAGACGAACACCGTATTGATAATTCTTAAAGTCGGGATAATCGCTCGAACCGGTAGTGGGATTGTTACCAACTAATTTTTGATTTCTTCCATAGAAATATGCGGAACCGCTTAACTTGTTTGTACCGGCACGAGTAATAGCATTGATTCCGCCGCCGGTGAATCCGCTGAGTCTTACATCGTACGGTGCAACAACTACCTGGAATTCGCGTACAGCATCCAAGCTAATCGGGTTGGTATAAGTTTGACCGCCGGGTGTTCCAGTTGAACCTAAACCAAACATGTCGTTGTATTGGGCACCATCAAGTTGAATGTTGTTGTATCTGCTGGTACGACCCGCAGCAGATAATGATCCGTCTCCAGCAAACAATGGCGATAATTTTGCAAAGCTCTGGAAACTTCTGCTGATAGTTGGGATTTCTTCAATCTGTTTTAATGAAACGTTTTGTTCGGCACCGGTTCTTGCCTGAGACAGTACTCCGCTTTTTTCGGCTGTAACCGTAACACCCGATAATTGAACTGCTTGTTCGGGCAGAGTAAAATTGATTTTCAGATTCTGACCTAACGCAAGATCAAAACCTTCTTCAACTTGAGTTGAATACCCCACAAAAGAAACTGTTACTTTGTATGGACCGCCAACCCTTAAATTAACAAGGTTGTATTTTCCATCAAGACGGGAGGTTGTACCGTACTGAGTACCAGAGGGTTCATGAACAGCAATTACGTTAGCACCAGGCAATGCATTTCCATTTTGATCTACAACTACGCCATTGATTGCGGCGGTGGTTGTCTGAGCAAAAATTGACTGATAGCTAAACAATGCGACAAGAAACATGAATATTGACATCAATTGTTTAACTCTACTCATACTTCACTCCTCAATAGGTTAATGAATTATTAATTATAGTTGATTTATTCTTTGATAAAAATATGATGTGAATTTTCTCAAACACCCAATACTCATTGTTTTTGAGACGAAAAACTCTTTTCAAATATTACCAATCACCGGACTTGCTCGTATGATTGGAGAATTTTATTTACACTATGAAGATATGAAAATCTATGAAATGTCAAAAGAAGTTTTATATTATTTTAACGTTAAGAAATAGAAAAATTTATTGATATTTAAACTAAGATTTATACCGTCCCTAAAGGGACTTAACAAATATTGTGTGTTCATTATTCTATTAATATGTCGCTCCTACCGGAGCTAAAAATCCACGTAGGGATAAAATATCTGTAAGTAAAGAATACCAAATAAACCAAAGTCCCTTTGGGGGCGAAACAGAGAACATCTATTCTCTTTGCTATATCGGTTTTGAGGATATCTTAACAACCTCTTAACATCAACATTGTTATATTTGCACCAACTCAAATAAAACGTCAGGTTTTCTATGAAGAAGCTCCCATTTCTTTTTCTTTGCATTTTTTATTTAGGGATTGGATTCGCATCGCCAAAACCATATGTAATATTGGTTTCCTTCGATGGCTTCCGATGGGATTATTTTAACAGAAACATAACGCCGAATCTGGAGAAAGTACGGGAGGACGGTGTATCCGCACTTTCATTACGTCCAGCGTTTCCATCCAAGACTTTTCCAAATCATTTGTCAATCATTACCGGTATGTATCCTTCTCACCACGGAATAATTGCAAACAATTTCTACGATCCGTTCAAGAAACAACTCTACCGTATGCAGGATACAAATACCGCACGCAATGAAAGATGGTATTTGGGCGAAGCATTTTGGGAAACAGCGGAACGGCAAGGCATTACAACTGCTAGTTATTTTTGGCCCGGCTCCGAGCTCACCGGTACTTCCAGAAGACCGACCTACAGAGAATTTTTTGATTATTCCCGCCCGGAAGAAACAAGGCTGCAAGGAGTTATTGACTGGTTAAAACTTCCGATCGAAAAGAGACCGCACTTTATAACTTTATATTTCCAGAATACTGACACCGAAGGTCATGAGTATGGTCCTAATTCTCCGGAAGTAAACGAAGCCATCAAAAAGTTGGATTCAATTACTGGATTGCTCTTCAAAAAATTGGACGAGATCGGATTGAAAGACAGCGTGAATGTAATTTTTGTTTCAGATCATGGCATGACAAACATTTCACAACAGAAAGAAATCAACGTCGAAAAAATTATTGGACCGGGGAAAGCAATGCTTGGAGATTTTGGTCCTACTATGATGGTTTTTCCAAAAAAGGAAAACTTTCAGGAGGTTTATGATTTGCTCAAGCAAACTGAAAATCATTACAAAGTTTATTTGCGTAATGAAGTGCCGATTTATTTTCATTACCGCGAGAATCCGTTTATCTCTCCTATTGTACTTATAGCGGATCTGGGATGGTCTCTCATTACAAATAAAGAATTGAGTTGGAAAGGAAAAGGAAATCACGGTTACGACAACAACCAGCTTGATATGCAAGGAATATTTTTGGCGATAGGTCCGAACTTCAAAACAAATTATCACACCGGCACTTTATGGAATATTGATATCTATCCGCTGCTGTGCGAAATATTTAACATTGTTCCCCGCTCTAATATTGACGGCAAGCTTGAGAGGATAGAATTTCTGTTGAAGGGGCACTGATTATTTTATTAAACGAGAACCGGAAGTTATTTTATTTGTGATCCAGAGAGATTCGAGAAAGGGGAACAATTTTGTTCCCTTTCTTTTTGAGACGTTCTATTTCTCCAAATATTTTTTGAAATTCTTCGAAGTTGAGAATAAATACTTTCTGCCGCGTACCCGTGCTATCATTACAATAAGACCTGAACTTTGAAACCAGCACTGAATCCTCTTTTGCCTCAAGATTAATAAATTCCGATTTGGGATGAAGGATTATTCCCTGCCGTTTAAATTCATCGCGCACAAATCCATAGATGGGAGATCTGAAAACTTTTGACCTCTCGTCAACGACGTAAAGTTTCGCTTCCTTGAAATCCGAAATTATATTTCCTATGGAACCGCGCAGAATCTGTTTTTGAAATCCGGGGTTCAGTTTCAATTCCGAATCTTTAATATCATCGTTGAGATAAACCGCGTATTCTTTCAAATAATTTTTCAGCGTATCAATTTTTGTTTGAACATCTAATCCTGGGGTAACTAAAGCCGCGGCTGGAAAATAAACGCTAAGAAATTTTTTGTAATTAGCATCGCTGAGATCAATTGCGTCGCTTATAATAAATGACAATTCATTTCGCTTGCGAATGCTTTCTTTATCAGGTATCAGCGTCGCTTTCAATTTGAGAATTTCATTTGTGTAAATTCTAACTTCGGTTGTGCCGAAGATTTTTTTTTCTTCTGAAACAAATGCCGTTATATCTTTCTCTATAACCTTGTTTATATCCTTGATTATCAACGGTACCGGCACATCGGTAGGCAGTTTAACAAAATACTGAACACGAATAGAATCCTCTTCTGCCGGTTTGACCTTCTTAGCAGAGATCCAATCTTTTTCAATTCCGTAATCATCCAGTACTTTGAAGAAAACATTTTCGATTTGACGAACTGACCGCTCGTTAACCGGTTCTCTCTTAGGCGGCTTCTTTTTGTAATTAAGTGCTACATTAACAATCAAGAGCACGACTGCAGCGGCAATCAAAAATTTGATGATTTTAGTTTTCAGATTAGTCACAATACTCGGCAGAGCAAAAAAAATGATTTGTTATGAGTTCTTAAAATTTGGTTTTCTTTTTTCAAGGAAAGCCAACGTTCCTTCTTTGAAATCTTCCGTACCGCAACAAATTGAAAACAAACTGGATTCAAGATTCTGACCTTCAGCGTCCGGAAGATCATCACAGCTGACAATTGAACGAAGAGCCATGCGGATTGCAACTTGCCCCTTCGAAGAAATTTTTTCTGCAAGCTCGGTTGCTTTTTCCATCAACTCTTCTGCTGCATAAACCTTGCCTACCAACCCGATTCTGAACGCTTCATTTGCGTCAATCAGATCGCCGGTTAAAATCAGTTCTGCGGAAATACCTGAATTAATCAATCGTGTTAAACGTTGAGTGCCGCCGTAACCGGGAATAATTCCAAGGTTAACTTCCGGCTGACCAAATTTTGCGTGATTGGACGCCAAACGAATATGACAAGCTAATGCAAGCTCGCAGCCTCCGCCGAGAGCATAACCGTTTACAGCAGCTATTACCGGTTTGCCGAGTTTCTCAATCAAGTTAAAAACTTGCTGACCTTTTTCCGCAAAAGTTTTTCCGGCAACAACATCAAGGTTGTGCAATTCGGAAATATCGGCTCCGGCTACAAATGCTTTTTCACCTTTACCGGTGATAACAACCACATTCACCGCCCCATCCTTTTTGATTGAATTGAAACACTGTTCAAGTTCATCGAGTGTCGCATCGTTCAGGGCATTTAGCTTATCCGGTCTGTTGATAGTTACAAAAGCAATTTTGTTTCGGACTTCAAATAAAATGTTCGCGAATTTCATTTCATCCTCTTTAGATTTTTACAAAGATTGGAATATTAACCCGTAAATCGAACGAAATATATTGATAAGAAGGCAAATAATTGTAGTAAGTAATTACATCGAGGAGAAACATTGAGAACCCCGCACCAACATGAAAACCGAATTTGCCGAAGTCTTCGATGCGGTCTTGTTTTCCAGTGCCCAATTTAAACTCATGAAGATTTTCTATGTAGCCGAAGTGCCCACCAACATCTACAATAGGCATAAGCAAAACAATATTCTCCAACAACGCCGGAAAATAATATCTAACTCCGGGTGAAATGGTTAGCATGTTGCACGGATACGACGAATAATCTGTTCGCCTATAAAAATCTAAACTGCCATCAAAATGTTGATAACCAACGGTTGTGTAGAGAAACACAGGCAGAAATTTATTGTCGGTGTAGGAAATCGTAACATCGAAACCGGCTCCGATATTTCTGCTGTCGGCAAAATTTGCTATTGGAAACCGGGGTCCTACTCCAACAGACATAAACAAACCTTTGGCTTCGCCGAATTTAAATTGCGCTAGAAGAGGTGTGCTGAGAAATAAGATCAACAAAAAAGTTCTTTTCATTTATGCCAGGTTTTATTTTCCTAATAGTTGCGTACCGATTCCATATTTGAAAACCAGTTCGCCACCGTAAACACCGGTGATATAAATTAGATAACAGCCAAACATCCCCAGTGGAATAAAAACATATTTTAGATTACCGCTAAATTTTTTCTTCAACACGAGATAAGTTCTGAGAACCAGCATTGCAAAGAAATACCAAAGTGTAAATGTCGCAAATTCCTCGTGCAAATCAATCGATAAACCGTAGCTGTTGTAATTATTTTTCAATACCTGTTTCGCCAAATCTTGCGCCTGATTGCCGGTGAGAACCGCACCCAATGCCGTTACGACGCCGGCAGCAAGTACAATGTAAGCCGCTTTTGAAAGATATTCTTTACTTAAAACTATTCCGAATGTCTCGAAAAAAAAATAGAGAATAAAAAGAGCGATGGGAAAATGAACAAGTCTTGGATGAAGCCCGGCTAAAAATTCCATTGTTTTCTTTCGAGTTTTT
>JAKAEE010000012.1 GCA_021820065.1 Bacteroidota bacterium
TTAGCGCAATTAACAATTGATTTTCCATTTCAGGGCAAATTATTATGCAAAATCATGAACTTCAGACAGCAACAGACCACCTTGTTAAGCAAGATAAAGTGCTATCAACAATAATAAAAAACATCGGCATTATCAATCTAACACCTCACGCCCAATACTTCAATCCGCTTCTTAGAGCAATTATCGGACAGCAATTATCAGTTCAAGCGGCAAGCTCAATTCATAAGCGGTTTATGAACCACTTTAATAATAAGCCGCAGCCGGAATTGATCTTGAGCACAGAGGATTTGACGCTGAGGTCGCTCGGTCTTTCCAATGCCAAAGTAAAGTATGTCAAAGATTTTTCTCGGAAAATACTTTCGAAGGAAATCCGGCTGAAAGGTTTGTCGAAAAAATCGGATGAAGAAATAATTGAAGAACTTACCATGGTGAAGGGGATTGGCGTGTGGACCGTGCACATGTTTTTGATTTTTACTTTGGGAAGACCAAACGTACTTCCCTTTTCCGATCTTGGAATTAGAAAAGCCATAATGTTAAATTACGGCTTAAGAAAACTGCCGGATGAAAAAAAAGTTGTACGAATTGCTAAGAAGAACAACTGGCATCCGCATTGTTCTGCTGCCAGTCTTTATCTATGGCGCAGTTTGGAATTCTAACTGAATCCTTCTAAAGAAAAAATCATCATATTTAATGAACGAACTTAAACTTATTGAACAAGCTCAAGGCGGAGACAGAAAAGCATTAGCCGAGCTTGTTAAACTTTACGAGCAGACCGTTTTCAATTTCTCCTTCAAGATCTGCAGACATAAAGACCGTGCGGAGAATACGATGCAGGAAACATTTCTCAGCATGGTAAAAAATATTCATCAATTCAGCGGGCAATCAAAATTATCTACATGGCTTTACCGTGTCGTTGCAAATCATTGTCTGATGCTCGCCCGCTCCGAAAGCAAATACGGTTATACTTCTTTTGAAGATGAAGAAGCCTTAATTGATGAAAAAGAAATTGCCGATTGGAGTGTTACGCCGGATAGAGTAACAGAAAACAATGAACTGAAAATGGTTCTTGATAAAGCGATTGAAAAACTTCCGGCTGAGTATAGAATTGTTTTCATGCTGCGCGACGTTGAGGGCTTAACAACTGAGGAAACGGCAAAGATTGTTGAACTAAGCATTCCGGCCGTCAAATCGCGGCTGCATAGAGCGCGGGCTTTTTTAAGAAACGAACTAAACGATACTTTCTCGGAAGATATCAATAACAACATCAATGAGTAGTCACATGCCGACATGTAAAGAAGTAATGACGCATATATGCGATAATCTCGGAGAGGAATTAGGATCTCCGGCGTGCATAGAAATTAAAGCTCATTTGGAAAGCTGTGATAATTGCCAGCACTACTTCAAATCGGTTGAGACAACAATTCAGTTCTACCGCAAATACAACGTTAACATTTCCGAAGAAGCACATAACAGGTTAGTAGAATTTTTGGGGTTGAAAGAATGATGAACGTAGAACGCAGTATGTAGAAAGTAGAACTCAGTAAGTAGTCCTCATAACTATCTTTTTCTCTCACTCCTATTTAGATTTGAATAACCAATCCGTATTTTAATATCAGAATTAAACTCATCGGCAATGCAAGATTAGCAATAAGAAAGCTACTAAAAGAAGAACTGAAAGAGATAAATGTATTGCTAAAAAAATTATTCTAGCTTTACCGCAGTAAAGTAAGTTTCTTGGCTATTTATAAAGATTTGGTTTTAAATACAGGAATGTAAAAGATGACATTTTATTTATTCTTGGATGAAAGTGGTGACCATGGTTTAGGAAATATTGATTTACAGTTTCCTGTATTTGTTTTATGCGGCGTGTTAATTTCAGAGTCAAGTTATAAGATTATAGAAAATAATCTAAACGAAATAAAAAGGAACTTTTGGGGAGATAAAAAAGTAATTATTCATTCAAGCGATATAAGGAAATGTGAAAAGGAATTTCAGATACTATTTGATTTAGAATTAAAGAAAAATTTTTATGAAGCAATAAATAATCTCATCACAAATTCAGATTACACAATAATCGCATCAGCAATCAATAAACAACGGTATATTCAAAAATACGGTAAGCTTTCAGACGATGTTTATGAAATATCGCTTTCGTTTCTTATTGAACGTTCTGTTTTTTACTTAGACAGTATTCATAATCTGGATAAACAATTAAAAATAATTATTGAGAGACGAGGCAGGAAAGAAGACAAAAAATTAGATGATCATTTCCAGAAGTTATGCGCTAAAGGAACGGGTTTTGTTGATGCGAACAGATTAAAGAGTTACAATATTGAAATTACCTTTTGTGACAAGCAAGATGATCTAACCGGTTTACAACTTGCTGATTTACTAGCTTACCCCATTGCAAGACACACTATGGATCCCAATAGGGCCAATCCTGCTTTTGATATTTTGGCAAACAAGTTTTATACAAAAGACAACAAAAGATATGGATTAAAAATTTTTCCTTAAAAACAAAAAGCCAAGAACTATGTCTTGGCCTTTTGCCGACCGGGGACACCCCAATCCAGAAAAATTGACTATTGCCATAATGAACTACTGAAACGTAAATAAAAGTACATATACTTGTCAATACAATTAATTTTTTCCATTATACTCTTACACTACAGTCACTATTTCCAAAGATTATAATACTTATGACCGCTTCCCGTATTAAACAACACAACTTTTTCGTCCTTCTTGATCCACTCATTCGTAAGTAGTTCTTTAAGCGCCGCTAATGTTGCGCCGCCTTCCGGTGCGGTAAATATTCCTTCCGTTCTGCCGATCTCATTTGTACTTTCAAAAATCTGAGCGTCATCAACGGCAACGGCGGTTCCGTTGCTTTCCCTTATTGCCCGTAAGATTAAAAAATCCCCGACAGCAGCAGGAACGCGAAGCCCGTCTGCAATTGTTTTAGCGCCGCTCCACATTTCGGCAAATTCTTTTCCTTCATGAAATGCTTTCACCATCGGTGCACAGCCCGATGATTGAACCGTGACCATTCTCGGACGTTTTGAATTTATCCATCCCAACTTTTCCATTTCATCAAACGCTTTCCACATTCCAATAAGTCCCGTTCCTCCTCCAGTAGGATAAATTATCACGTCCGGTAATTCCCAATTAAATTGTTCGGCAATTTCATAGCCCATAGTTTTCTTTCCCTCGATGCGGTACGGTTCTTTCAAAGTCGATACATCGAATCTTCCAAACTTTTTTACACCTTCGGCTGCAAGTTTGCCGCAATCGGTTATCAATCCATCAACCAGAGTGACTTCCGCGCCCAACGCATTACATTCGGAAATGAACGGCTGCGGAACGTCTTTCGGCATGAAGACAAAAGATTTCATTCCGGCAAGTGCGGCGTAAGCGCACATTGCGCCAGCAGCATTTCCGGCGGATGGAATTGAAACTTCTTTTACTCCAAGTTCAAACGCTTTTGAAATTGCAAGACACAATCCTCTCGCTTTGAATGATGTTGTCGGGTTCAAACCTTCGTCTTTGATGAACAAGTTTTCCATTCCAATTTTGCGGCCAAGATTTTTCGCATGAATCAACGGCGTGAATCCTTCGCCGAGAGCGAGTCTGAATTTTGAATTGATGACTGGAAGCATTTCCAAGTAACGCCAAAGTGAATTTGTTTTGACATCGATGTTTTCTTTTTTGAATTCCTTTTTTGCTAGATCAAGATCGTATCTTGCCAGCAACGGTTTGCCGCAATCTGTGCATAGATTCCAAATTTTATTTTTATCATAAACTTTCCCACAGTAACCGCATTCCAAATGTGTAAAGTAGCTCATGGCTTCTTTCTCGGTTTAGTGAAACAATTTTTCTTTCAAAGTAAAATATTGAAAATCGCTGTTGAATGGTAAGAAAAACGCTCGTAAAGCCAATAGAATCGAGGTTAACAAGGTTCTGAATTTTTGACCATAAACTTGGTTGCAAATACGACAGGCGTCGTATATATTAATTACGAAACTTTTCGTAATCAACTGCGTCTTAATAACATAGCAAGAAAAGAGGAAAAACAAATGGCAAAGAAAACAATTCTTAAACCTACCGATGGAGAGTTGGAGATATTACAGATCATCTGGCAGAACGGTCCTTCAACCGTAAAGACCATTAACGAAAAACTGAATGAGAAAAAGGAAGTTGGTTATACGACCACATTAAAAATTTTACAAATCATGTATGAAAAAGGATTGGTAACCCGCAATGAAGATGAAAGAAGCCACGTCTATGCTTCGGCGACAAAAGAAAATGAAATGCAAAAAGCATTGGTTAATAAACTTCTCGAATCCGCATTCAGCGGTTCTGCCGCAAAATTGGTTATGCATGCGCTCGGAAATTCTCAACCTTCAAAAGAAGAACTTGATAAGATAAGAGAGCTGTTAAACAAAATTGAAAGGGATCAGAAATGAATTTTGTTTATCAATTAATACCGCATGAAATTATAAAAGCAATCGGCTGGACAATATTTCATTCCGTCTGGCAAGGAATTGTGATTGCCATTATACTTGGCGCGCTGTTATTGTTAACAAGCAAGAAGAGCGCACGGCTGCGTTACAACATTTCCGTTGCAGCAATGTTTCTCTTCTTTTTTATTTCGCTGGGGACATTCTTGCATTTTTATGAATCGCCAAAGGACCAATCGGCAGACAACTTAATAGTTGTTTCTAATAATACAATTCAAAGTGAATCCGCAAGCGACGGTGTCTCATCAATAATTGATAACGCAAAAACAAATCTTCCAAAAATTTTCGAATCATATTTTGAGAATAACTTATCGTTAGTTGTAACATTTTGGTTTGTGGGATTTATAATATTCTCGTTAAGGTTTATCGGCGGCGCTTTCTATGTGCAAAGATTAAAAACAACCGGTTTGAACTCACTTGATGCCGATTGGCATAAAAGATTGAGTCATCTAAGAGATCAACTAAATCTCAATCAAACCGTACTGATTTCAGAATCAACTCAAGTGAATGTTCCAATAACAATTGGACATCTAAAGCCGATCATACTTTTTCCGCTCGGGATGATAAGCGGCTTGCCGCAAGATCAGATCGAAGCGATTATAAGCCATGAGCTGGCACACATAAAACGTTACGATTTTTTGATCAACATGATTCAAACCTTCATTGAGACGCTGTTCTTTTATCATCCCGTAGTTTGGTGGCTTTCGTCACTAATCAACGCTGAACGCGAGAACTGCTGCGACGACATTGCAATTCAAACTTGCGGCGACGCCGTCAGCTATTCAAAAGCGCTCTACAACATCCAGCAGATCAGAAAAAATCAATCCGAGTTGGTGCTTGCTGCTATTGGAAAGAAAAATCAATTATATAGGAGAATAATTAGAATGAATACGAAGAACAAAAATATTGCGTACGGGGTCAGGCTTGCAGCCTTTGCCGTTTTACTAACCGCTATGGCTGCCGTATCAATTTATTCTTCGCCTTCGGCAAAAGACAGTTCTCTCAATTTTGCATCCGCATCATTTGTAAATCCATTTTTCCCCTCGGGTGAAAACTTGTCATTCAAAACTACAACGGACGATGAATGCGCCGCTTCAGATACAATCGGTATAAAAAACGTTAGCAGAACAATAAAGTTTTACGATGGTCCTGAAGGAAAAGAAAAAAAATATAAAGCGGAACTAAGCAACGGCAAACTTTCCAAGTTATATATTGACGGCGACAAAGTTGACGAGAAAGATTTTCCAAAGTATGAGGGTTTGGTCTTACAAAAAGTAAACGAATATGATTCGCTACAAAAAGAATATCGCGACATAACAAAGAATTACAAATCAAGCATGAAAGACTACCTTAAGAAAATGAAACAATTCAGAGGAAGTCATGATTACGATTTTGATTTTGATTTCGACGCTTCTTCCTTCCCCCACTTTGATTCTACAAATTGGAAAGCGGCAATGAAGAATTTCCAAAAGAGCATGCGCGAGAATTGGGCTGTTCATTCATTTAAAATTCCTCCGGTTCATGTGCCGCCGATAAATATTCCACCGATTCATATTCCGCCTATCGGCATTGACAGCTTATCCGGCGACATCAACTGCCCGACGTTCAATGATAAGGATTTCAAAGAATCGATGAAAGAGTGGAAGAAAAATTTCAAGGAAGAAATGTCAACGTTCAAAGTTGAAATGGAAAAGAATAAAGCTTCCATGGAATGGTTCAAAGAAGAAATGAAGAAGTCCGGACCAAACAGTGAAGGATTCAAAAACAGCATGGAAGAGTTGAAGAACAATATGAGCAAGTTGAAAGCCGACATGAAAGTTTTGAAAGAGTTTATCGGGGATGTGAAGAGCGAGCTGGTACACGATAAATTAATCGAAGGCAGAAAGGATCTTGATAGTATTACTCTCTCGAAGGATGAGCTTGTTGTGAACGGAACAACTGCTTCGCCGGAACTTCACAAAAAATATTTAGAGATGTACAAGAAGCATTATGGAAAAGAATTGAAAGGCGACGAGAAATTTCAAATCAATAACTAAAATAGTTAAGCAATATTTTACGGAAGGGTCTTAAACCCCTCCCTACTACTACAACTTTCTCGCAATCACAACCGGCGTCTTCAACGTTTGTGTCGAGCTGTCGCTAGATGAAACGGCTTCTATCAGTAAGATATAAATCCCAATTCGAAGCGGTTTACCTGTGTCATCCAATCCATCAAATATAATCGAGTTCTTCGACGCCGATGGGCGGCTGTTCTCAAGCGTTCTCACAACGCGTCCTTGGTTATCGTAAATTTTTATTCTCACTTGGGAAAGCGCTTGATTCAAGTCCAAATTGATGATCGTGAAATCTTCAAAGCCGTCGTTATCTGGAGAAAACGGATTGGGATTAATTGTAACGGAAGACTCTCGCGATAAATTTTCCGTAAAGATGGAATTTATTCTACCCGGCGTTCCGCCGTAATTGCTTACGGAGGTACTCCAATTCGATTTGTCGTTAGAGTTCAACGCGGGGTTCAACCTTTCAAGCGATTTGTTTTTGGTAGTAACAACGTTTTTGTTGTGCCATGAAGGAGAATAAAACAGCGAATCCAACGTATTACCCGACATGTCTTTTAGAACTAGCATCTCGCCGTCATTTAACAGACTGAAACTGTTGCTTGCAATTTGAACGTTCGATTCGGTTTTGAGCCAAGAATAATTTTGGAAGATTGTTGTATCAGCCGCGAGGACAAAATATTCCTTTGGCGGAATTTTCAAAAATGAATTTGAAAGTTTTACTTTCGCGCTCGTTCCAAGTTTGATCTGCATGCCGCCAAGCTGAATCGAATCGTTTGATGTGTTATAGAACTCTAAATATTCCGAATTCGTCGTTGCCGGGTCGTACATAATTTCGTTTATGATTAAACTACCAAATGAATACCGCGGAATATTTAATACGGAATTCGCTAGTCCCGGTGTACCGCCATTTGGACTAAGTGTTGTCGCCCAATTTGTGCTGTCCGTTGAAGATGCTGAGTAAGAAATCCTTTCCAGCGAAAAACCTTTTGCACTGCCCCAACCCGCATTGTATTTCAGACTGTCAACCACAGCGTTTCTCGAATCATAAATTACAACTCCGTCTGTTGCGCTAAGTGCGCCGAATTTTGTTTGGAAAAAATTCTTCGGTCGGCGATACGGGAACCGTGAGCTGTCCGGTGTTAAAACTGCAAACTCCCCGGGGCTCAAAATTTTATCGACTGTAGTAATTGTTGCTTTGGTTGGAGTAACAACATCGCTAACTGCCCAGTTTTTCAAATTCACTGGATCGGCAGAGGCATTTACAATTTCGACCCATTCGGATTCGCCTGTATAAGGATCGTACATAATTTCATTGATGAGTACTTTTTTCGTTGCGGAAGGATTATCGGAAGCGGCAAAGCTGAAAACATCCGCGTTGTTGTTCTGATTCTCGTCCTGAGCAAATGTAACTTTTGCAATTAACTGATAAACCCCTGCTGCCGGGATGTAAATCTTTTTCTGAATTATCAGCGAATCATTGCTTGCCAGATTTGTAAAGTCAATGTTGTAAAATGTTTCACCCGCTTGCCCTACCGAATCTTTATTAGCGTCGTTGCACAAACTGACATTATAAGAAGGCGCGGGTTGCGCACCAAGATTTTTTACACTTACAGAGACGTTAACGGAATCACCCGGTTTTACTTCCGATAGCGCAACTCCTATAAAACTTATTTTCAAATCGAAATTGAACGGCGAGACGGAATTCTTAGCGCCCGGCGTTCCGTTTACGTACATAGAATTTTTCCAGTTTCCCGCGCTGTTGTCTTTCGTCGGCAAATATTTTTCATCCGAAATACCGGCGCTATTGTTTGCTGAATAAGAACAAGAATCGATTGTCACTCCGTCAGCATTAATCAAATTAATATCACGATTTGTTGTATTAGCCATTCCCGATGAACCGAAATTGTTAGAGCTAGTTTTCAAAACGATAGCGTCAGACGGAATTATGTTCTTATATATTCCGTTAGCGTAATCGTAGCTTCCTTGAAGTATCACCGCGAACTTTTGTGGTCCCAAAATCATCCCTCCGGTTAATGCAACTATACTATTGCTGGAGGAAGTATAATATTTGAATTTGAATCCGGCGAGATCAACTGATTCAGTTGCGGATGTGTTGTAAATCTCTACGAACTCCCCGTTTGCCTCTGCTGGATAAAACATGATCTCGCTGAACGTAAGAGTTGATCCGGTCTGCGCAAATATTTGTGACGCGGTCAAGAAGCAAAGCATAATTATTACAGATGGAGAGAAATGGTATTTCATATACCCCCAAATTTTAGGTTGCAGATATTTACTTATTGGAAATATAACTAATGTATAAGTCTCATATCAAAAGATTAATTTAACATGCACGCCGACTCTTAAGATAAATGTCTGTGGCGATTGAAAATCTTTCTTTTTTTGGCATAGATAAGATTTGCGTATTTTATAGAAAAATTTTTCCAGAAATGAAGAGTTCTATCATGAACCGTTTATTACTGAACCCGATTTTATTTTCCCTTTTGTTTGTAACAGCAATCTTCTCACAACAAAATACTGCCGGTAAAAACAAACTTCGTTTGCAGAACGGAATCTATGCACAGCTTAATACGAACAAGGGAACGATAGTTCTGAAACTGGATTACAAACACGTGCCGATGACAGTCGCAAATTTTGTTGGACTTGCAGAAGGAACGATTAAGAACGATGCGCTGCCGCTCGGCAAACCGTATTTCAACGGAAGCGTCTGGCATCGCGTTGTTCCCGGATTTGTTATTCAATCCGGTATGCCCGCCGTTAAAGATACTTTAGAAGGACCTGGATATGAATTTCCAAATGAAATTTTTCCGGGTTTATCATATAACAAAACTGGAATACTTGGGATGGCAAATGCCGGACCGAACACAAACGGAAGTCAGTTCTTCATTACTCTATCAGATTATCCACATCTTGACGGAAGGTATACCATATTCGGCGTTGTTGTTGAAGGAATGGACATTATAAATAAAATTGTTCAAGGAGATACAATTAAAAGTGTGATAATAACCCGCATTGGCGAAAAGGCAAATGATTTTAAAGTTACCGATGAATCATTTAAAAAAATGGTAGATGATGCAAAAGAAAAAGTTAAAATAGATAACGAAAAAAGAATGAGTGATGAAATTCAAGCTCTAAAAACCATTATGCCCAATGCGGCGGAAACCGCTAGCGGAATAAAATATATTATTGAAAAAGAGGGAACGGACAATAAGCCATATGATGGATCAATTCTTACTGTTAAGTACAAAGGTAAGTTTTTGTTGGGAACAAAGGAATTTGCAAGTACTAAATCTGATGGAAAACCGGATATAATTGAATCTCCCGAAGCATTTGAATACATAGTTGGCAAAACAAAAATTAATCCGGCTCTTGATGAAATTCTTGTTGATATGAAAAAAGGAGAGAAAAGAAAAATTATTGCTTTATCAAAAGATGCTTATGGAGAAGATGTTGTGTTAGGTAAACGGTCGGATGGAAAAAAGTATGTCGTAATTCCTCCAAATACAAGTCTGGTATATGAGATTGAAATATTGAGATGATGTTTTGACATCACAAATTGCAATATCAAAGAAGGTTTGAAACGGACGACGTATTTTACTCTATATTTTCACCGACCACGGTGCTGGGGCTTACATCATATCGTAATCAATTATGAACTCATATTGAGTTTCATTATTGGGGTGTAGAGGACAATTCCTCGACACGAGAATTAGTCAAGGTATGGACTTTGATTCCCTGCAAATTATAAAAATGTTTTTGGCTGAACGCTGATAGCTGACCGCCGTCGGCTTTGTCATCCGTGTATTCTTGTTCTTCTATTTGGCGCGTGGCGGCAGTCGTCGGAACAGCAGTAATCATTCTTAACTTTACATTCGTCGCAAGTAAGAAGCATTTTGTCACAGTCCTGGTTATGGCAGTTGATATAGTAGGAAGTTGGTTTGCCGCAGTAATAACATTTACCGATATGTTTGATTTCTTCTTTTGTGTTCGGCGTAACGATGCGGCGTTCATCAAAAACAAAAACGCTCCCTTCCCAATATTTATCCGGATACTGCGTAACGTAGTTCCAAATTCCGCCGTCCATCTGATAAACATCTTTGAAACCGTTCTCAACTAAAAGCGCGGAAGCTTTTTCACATCTTATTCCGCCGGTGCAGTAAGTTACAATCGTTTTATCCTTTAACTCTTTCAATTCTTCAACAACTTTTGGCCAGTCGCGGAAAGTATCCATCTTGGGCGCGACGGCATTCTTAAATTTTCCGATAACGCTTTCATAATCGTTACGCGCATCAACAATTACAAAATCTTTTCCGCTTTCATAAAATTGATTTAGCTCTTCCGGTTTTAACCGCCGCGCCGTTTTAGAAAGATCAACTTCTCCGAAACTTGCATTCACAATTTCTTTTTTCAGACGCACGTGAATTTTACGGAACGCGTGTTCATTGTGCCCGTCTTCCTTAAACCAGATATCGCTGAACTCCGGGTACCTTCTAATTTCCGATTTGTATTTTTCGATGTTCTCAACCGTGCCGGAGACTGTAGCATTAATTCCTTCGTCGGAGATCCAAACCCGTCCTTTGATATCGTTCGCTTCGCAAAATTTTAAATGTTCTTCTTGAAACCCGCCCGGGTCCTGAAATTTGACGTATTTATAAAAGAGTAAAACCTTAAATTTCATAATAGAAATCACCTTCTTATCAGAAATCGCAAAAAACTATTAAATAAAGATAATAAATCTTATTTTTAGCCGAAAATCAATCGGCTGTCTCATGCGTCCAAATAATCGGAAACCGTTAACAATTTATTTTCCAGCGCCGTGTGCCGTTGTAGATTAAACCTTGCAGCGCTGAGTTGTGACTAAACAACAAGGAAACATTTTAAATGAAAGAACCAAACGTGAATATCGGGATACTTTCCGAAAAGGAAATTTTGTTTGATCTCTACGGAGAGTTTATTTCTCCGGGATTGAATAAACATTTCAGCGGAAAATTCAAAGCGAAGAGTGCCGGAGGCGGAATTTCGATTCAGCAAGAATCAAAAGAAATTTTTAGCGGCAAGGAAATTGTTTTCGTGCCGAACGATCTTGAAACGGAATCGTTCTTGCTGAGAAATGTTATGATAGGAAAAGATTTTCACTGGCAGAAAAAAGAAAACCAGCGGTTCAGAGGATCGTTAAAGCTCATCCGCGAAAATGAAAACATAACGGCGGTCAATATTCTGCCGATCGAAGAATATTTGACGAGCGTTATTTCATCCGAGATGAGCGCGAACAGTTCGCCGGAACTCTTAAAAGCGCATGCAATTGTTTCCCGCGGCTGGCTGCTTGCACAGTTGGAAAAGAAAAATAGAAAAGCAGTTTCGGAAACAATGAGCAGCGAAGAAATTATCCGGTGGTACGATAGAGATGACCACAAGGATTACGATTTCTGCGCCGATGACCATTGCCAAAGATATCAGGGCGTAACAAGAATTGTAAACGAAGCATCTGTGAATGCAATTTCCGAAACGCGGGGACTTGTGCTGACACACAACGATAAAATTTGCGACGCGCGTTATTCAAAATGCTGCGGCGGCATTACCGAATCTTTTGAAAACGTTTGGGAACTGGAGAAACATGAATACTTGTCCTCCGTGATAGATTATAAATTCGAACCCGAAGGAACAGAGATCGATCTGCAGCAAGAAAAGTCATTTGAACATTGGGTTAAAAGCAATCCAAATTCTTTCTGCAACACTTCGGATAAAAAAATACTTTCGCAAGTCTTGGTTGATTTCGATCAATCAACGAGTGATTTCTTCCGTTGGAAAGTTGAGTATTCACAAAACGAAATTTCCGACTTGATACGAAACAAAACCAAAATTGATTTTGGGCAAATCAAAAATCTTGTTCCGGTCGAAAGAGGTTTCTCCGGCAGAATTATCAGACTTAAAATTGTTGGGACAAACAAAACATTAATCATCGGCAAAGAACTGGCAATAAGGAAAGCGCTTTCCCCCACTCATTTGTACAGCTCCGCATTCATTGTAACAAAGGAAAATGTTGTTGATGATGTTCCCGGAAAATTTATCCTTAACGGAGCCGGATGGGGACATGGAGTTGGACTTTGCCAAATCGGCGCCGCAGTGATGGGCGAGCTCGGATACTCTTTTGATGAAATACTAACACACTATTTTCAAAAAACAAAAATTCAGAAAGTCTATTCATGAAAGTATTGCACAGCTGTCTTTCCAAAAGTTGGGGAGGTATGGAAATGTATTCGCTTAATACCGCGCGCACTCTGATTGATGCCGGTATTGATGTTGAGTTATTGTGTTCGCCCAATTCCAGACTTCACAGTGAAGCGTTGAAACATAGAATAAAAGTTCATGCTTTTAATTTTGGAAAATATTTTACACCTGCCAGTCTTTATAGGTTGAATAAACTTATCCGTGAAAATAAATTTGATTTAATTCACGCAGAGTCGTCCAAAGATTTATGGCTGATCGTTCCGGCGTTACGGTTGACTTCGTGCAGAACACCTCTTGTAATGACGAAACATGTCGGGTCGTTTATCAACAAGAAAGATTTTTTCCACCGGTGGATTTACAAACGCATAAACGTTGCGCTTGCAATCAGCCGCGTAATTAAATCGAACCTGCTGCAAACCACCCCTCTTGATGAAGCGCGCGTACTATTATTGTATGATTCAATTGACACGGAAAATTTTAACCCGGCAAATGTCAATGGGAAAAAGATTCGTAATGAATTCGGCATTCGTGATGACGAGTTGTTGATCGGGATGAGCGGACGGTTCAGCCCCGGTAAGGGTCACGAGGAATTTCTTTCTGCTGCAAAATATTTAAACCGCAAATTCAGCAACCTTCGTTTTATGATTGTCGGCGAACCGAGCATGGGAGAAGACAGTTATGCTGCGGATATAAAAATACTTGCCGCAGAACATGGATTGATTGACAAAATTATTTTTACCGGATACCGCGCTGACGTGCCGCAAGTTTTAGCCGCGATGGATATTTTTGCATTTCCTTCACACGCTGAAGCGTTTGGAATGGCGCTCGCCGAAGCAATGAGCATGGGAAAACCATCGGTGTGCTCAAACTCCGACGGAGTTTTAGAAATTGCGGTTGACGGCGTTACTTCTTATCTATTTGAGAATAAGAATGCAAAAGATTTGGCAAACAAGATTGAGCTGCTGATTAATTCGCCGGCAAAGCGAAAAGAGTTCGGCGAGGCGGCGCGCAAACGTGTGATCGATCTGTTCAACATAAACAAGTTTACCAAAGAATTATTGAGCATTTACGATTCCCTCGTCAAAGAAAAGTCCTCAAAGCAAGAACACGCTTCCAATCTGCACTTGAAAGCCGAGCAGATTTAAATTATGATTGTGCATCAAGAATAAAAAAATTGTTAGATGACTTTTCTCAATCCCGCAGTCTTACTTGGTTTGCTGGCTGCTTCAATTCCTATCGTACTTCATTTTCTCAATCTCAGAAAACTGAAAAAGATTGAGTTCAGCACTCTTGCGTTTTTGAAAGAACTTCAGAAAACAAAAATCAAAAGGATAAAGCTGAAGCAGTGGCTGCTGCTGCTGCTTCGCATTGCAATTGTAACTCTAATGGTGATGGCGTTTGCGCGTCCAACGGTGAAGACAATAACGATTGGAAGTTCCTCGGCGGCGAAAACTACTGCGGTATTTATAATCGATAACACGTTCAGCATGTCGGTGGTTACCGAAAAAGGTTCGTACTTTAATCGCGCGAAACAGATCGCAAAAAATCTATTAAACAATTTTCAAGAAGGAGACGAGATTGCGCTTCTGCCGGTAAGCGAGACGAAAACAGACGCTGGTAAACCGACTTCAAACTTTTCCGAACTCAAAAAAGCGATTGACAATTTGCAGATTTCGATGCCAAGCGGTACACTTAACGAAGCTTTGGTTAGAGCCGCACAAATATTATTTCAATCGAAGAATTTCAATAAAGAAATTTATTTGTTTACCGATCTTCAGAAAGGACGCACGTTCAATTCGCCTGGCGAACTTTCCAATCTCGCGCGGGCGTTAGGACCAAACACAAGATTGTTTCTGATTGATATGACTGAGAAACAACCGGTAAATCTTGGAATTGACGATCTGATTCCAAACAACCAAATATTTGAGAAATCCAAAACCGTAAGTTTTACAGCGAGAATAAAAAACTACTCCGATAAGCCGGTCAATAATACTGTGGTTTCACTTTTCATAAACGGCAAAAGATCTGCACAGCAAAGTTTAAATTTGAGCGCTGGAGATTCGCGAGAGGTTACGTTTGAAACAACATTGAACGATACCGGGCTCGTTCAGATTTCCGCCGAACTTGAGGACGACGACATTGTTCAAGACAACAAAAGATTTTTCAGCGTCTATGTGCCGGATAAAATCTCCGTGCTGATGATAAATGATAACAGTGACGATTCGAGATTTATCCGCTTCGCTCTTGAGGATCCGACAAACAAAATTAAAATTTCTGGACACAATTCTTCCCAGCTTTCGTCACTTAATCTTAACAACTACGACGCAGTAATCGTTATCGGCGCCCCGGGTAATTCAAATTGGAAGACTGTTTCTGATTACGTCAGCAAGGACGGCGGAATTGTAATTCTACCGGGCTCGCAGACTTCATTAGAAAATTTCCAAAGTATTTGTAAAGCATTCGATCTTCCGCTGCCGGTGGCTACTGTTGGAAAATTTAATTCGCAAGAAACCAGATCCCAATTCGACAAGATTGATTATCAGAATCCGTTGTTCAAGGATTTGTTTGAAGGGAAGAATCAGCCGAAGATTGAATCGCCTGAGATTTATCACTACTTCAAAATCAATCCGGCAGGCAAAGGGAGAAATATTATTTCGATGGCTGATAACTCTTCATTCTTAAGTGAATACAATCTCGGTACCGGAAAAATATTTTTGTTTAACAGCGCTCCGGTATTAAGCTGGAATAATTTTCCGATGAAAGCTTTATTTGCGCCGTTGATAAATAAATTGGTTTTAGCATCGGCTTCAAAAGTAAAAAACGAAAGCGCCACTCTTGCCGGAGAAGAATTGCCGGTTAATATTTCCAACAAAAAGTTTTCGCAGATTAAGGTTGTTAAGCCCAGCGGATTGATCGAATATGTAAATTCGGATTCACTTTCTAACAAAAATTATTTCTTCTACACGAAAACAGATGAGGCGGGAACCTACAAATTTTATTCCGGCAGTAATCTGCTGGATTATTTTTCCGTCAATCACAATCCGCGCGAGTCAGTAACCGAACATTCGAGCGTGTCGGAGTTCAAAGATTACCTTAAACAGATTGGATTTGAAGGGAAATTTTTCGACGTTTCACCCAATGATGATTTTTCAAAGATAATCTATCAAGCGAGATTCGGAACGGAGTTATGGAAATACTTTTTAATTATCGTTTTGGTTCTTGCGATCATCGAATCACTAATTGCAAGAAGTTCTAAAAAAGATTTAGCCGGAATTGAGAAACAAGAATGATTGATTTAAAACCAATACCCGTTGAGCGGGCAATTTTGATCGGCTTAATTTCCAACGACTATACCAGAGAGCAAGTTGAAGAACATCTCGACGAATTGGAAATGCTAACCTCAACCGCCGGCGCGGAAACTGTATTTAAGATTATGCAGGACCGTCAGCGCCCAGACCCGGCGTTTTTCGTCGGCAAAGGTAAGGCGGAAGAAATCGCGCAGTTGATTGAATTGAACGATATTCGACTTGTAATTTTTGACGACGATCTCAATCCCACTCAAGCTCGTAATCTCGAAAAACTTTTTGAGCGAAAGGTTTTGGACCGCAGCGGATTGATACTCGATATTTTTGCATCGCACGCAAAAACCCGCGAAGCAAAAACACAGGTTGAGTTGGCACAACTTCAATATATGCTGCCGCGACTTACGCGCGCTTGGACGCACTTATCAAAACAGTACGGCGGTATCGGAACGAAAGGTCCCGGTGAAACACAAATCGAAACCGACAGGCGAATAATCCGAACGCGAATAAGCAAGCTAAAAGAGAATCTGAAAAAAATTGAAGCGCAGCAGACAACAAAAAGCGCCGGACGAAAAGATCAGGTTACTGCGTGCCTTGTAGGTTATACTAATGCCGGTAAATCTACTTTATTGAATAGACTAACCAACGCGGGAGTGCTTGCCGAGGATAAACTTTTTGCCACGCTTGATTCCACAACACGCTCTTTCGACATCGAGAAAAACAAAAAAGTATTGTTGAGCGATACAGTTGGATTCATCCGCAAACTGCCGCACCATCTCGTTGCGTCGTTCAAGAGCACGCTTAACGTTGTGCGTGACGCGGATATCATCCTTCACGTGATAGATGTCTCGCATGATTTTTATGAAGACCATATTCATGTTGTCGATTCGACTTTGGAAGAGCTGAACAGCCACAAGAAAATACAAATCAAAATTTTTAACAAAGTTGATGCGCTCAATGATAAGAGCAAGATGGATTACATTCTGAACAAATACAAGAACAGCATTTTGATTTCGGCCGAACGCGGAATAAATATCGGAAATCTAAAGAAGATGCTGCTCGATTTGTACGAAAAGAATTTTGTTCAAGGAACAATTGCGCTGAGTCACTCCGACTCAAAATTGGTTTCGCAACTTTACGAGATGGCAGAAGTTCTTTCTGCGGATTATGAGGACGACAAAATTATAATAACTTATCGAGCTAATTCGGCGGTTCATTCTAAGATACAAGCGCTGGTGCGATCTCGGCAGGACAATTAATCAGTCGGCGGTTCTTCATCTTTCTTTTTTGCTTTGAAAATACTTTCTCCTCCCACGCGTTCGCGGCGGTCAATCCATCGGTCAATTTTCAGAATCAGAAATCCGAACAGCGCAAGACCTATCAGAATTAAGATCGTTACAAAAATCAAAACGATAGTGTACAAGCTCACTCCGCACCTTTACATCATTAGACGATTTAGAATAACAATTTCCCTTCTCAATTTAAAGATACTAATTCGAACATATTAGACTGATAGAATTTCTTAATAATTTTTTCGGAAACTCTTCTTAAGTTTGATTAATAGTTTTCTGACATTAACGGAGGAAACACAATGTCGATTGTTCTTGACGGCTCAAATCTCACAGTTGAAAAACTTGTTGCTGTAGCCCGCCACAATGAAAGAGTAGAATTGCACCCCGATGCGCTTCAAAGAATTAAAGTTTGCCGAGCAATGCTGGAAGAAAAAATTCAAGCGCATGAAATTATGTACGGCGTTAATACCGGTATTGGCGAATTTTCGGAAGTCGTGCTCAACGATGAACAGGTAAAAGATTTTCAAAAATATTTGATTTACAATCATGCCGCCGGTATCGGCGACCCGGCGCCGATTGAATACGTCCGCGGCGCAATGACGGGAAGAATTAATGTTCATGCTCACGGAAATTCCGGTATCCGTCCGGAAATCACTTTGACGTTAATTGAAATGCTCAACAAAGGCGTTACGCCGGTCGTATGCCAAAAAGGATCTGTTGGCGCAAGCGGCGACCTGGCGCCAATGAGTCAAATTGCATTGCTGTTGATGGGCGAAGGAGAAGCGTTTTACAAAGGTGAAAGATATTCCGGAAAAGTTGCGTTTGAAAAAGCGGGAATAAAAGTTCCCGGTCTTCAAGCGCGAGACGGACTCGGTACAATCAACGGATCTAATCTTTTAACCGCAATGAGCGCAATTCACATTTATGATATGAATCGCTGGCTCAAACAGGCGGAAATTGCTTGCGCAATGTCTCTCGAAGCATTGTACGCAAATTTAAAACCGTACGATGTTCGTCTTCACGAGGTGCGCGGATTCAAAGGCGCGGTTAGAAGTACACGCGCAATTATGAAATGCATTGAAGGAAGCGATCTTCAAACTGGAAAATTGAAAATGAAAGTTCAAGATGCGTATTCAATGCGCTCGTCGCCGCAGGTTATCGGCGCCGCACACGATGCGATTACTTACGCCAAAGAACAAGTTGAAATTGAATTGAACGGAGTCGGCGATAATCCAATTTTCCTGCCGCAAGATAAACTTACTCTCACAGGCGCAAACT
Source organism: Bacteroidota bacterium (assembly GCA_021820065.1). Classification (GTDB taxonomy): domain Bacteria; phylum Bacteroidota; class Ignavibacteria; order Ignavibacteriales; family Melioribacteraceae; genus Fen-1258. Next base: position 18,693 of record JAKAEE010000012.1, read on the forward strand.
TTCAGGGCACGCCGGTTTCATTGCCAATGGATATGGCTGGCGCTGCAATTACAATGGTTAGCGTTTTATCGGAAAGAAGATTGAACCGGCTTCTCAATCCTGCCCTCAGCGTTGGACTTCCGGCATTTTTGACAAAAGGCGCCGGCATGTTTTCCGGATTGATGCTGAGCCAGTACACCGCCGACACATTGATTGTTGAACAAAGAATTCTTTCGACGCCGGCTTCAATTCAATCTATACCCGCGGCGGCTGATCAAGAAGATTTTGTTTCGATGGGTATGAATACAGCCATCAAGAACGGACAGATTATTGATAATGCTTACGGCATTTTGGGTATTGAGTTCATTGCCGCAGCGCAAGCTCTCGATTTCAGAAATTTCTCAAATGGAAAAGGCGTTGCTACAGCAAAACAAGTTGTAAGAAAATATGTTCAGCATCTTGACGTTGACCGGCCGCTTTATCCCGATCACACAAAGATGAAAGAAGTTGTAAAGAGCTGCGAAATTTTGGATGAAGTAGAAAAAGAAGTTGGAAGTTTAGAATAAACTGTTTTTTGTAGAGACGTTGCATCCCGACCATGTCGGGACAAGCTGCGGCGTCTCTACTCTTAATTACTCAAATCAAAAGAACTTTGTATAGACGCTTTCCTTCCGGTTGGTTCATCCGTAACGTTAAAAACTAATTTGTAGGTACCGAGTTTATAATTTGAATCGAGTTGAATCTGCGAATTGATTTGCAAGTCCATCATTTTGTCTGCAGCGGTTTTATCAACTTTACCCGAATCAATCGATTTAATTGTTTTTCCACCCGGCGTTTCAAGATTAACGGTGTAAGAAAGTTTAACCGAATATGTTCCGTTGTTTTCGCTCTGTTCAAAACCTTTCACACGGACAGATGCATCAACTTCCCATCCTTTATCAAGAGAATATGCGAACGATTCTGCGCTAAAGAGTTCTAGTTTTTCTTGTTTCTTTGAACAAGCGACAACAGAAAACAAAACAAGAAGTAACAGAACCAGTTTTTTCATCGTCAGCACTCCAGCCATTAAAAAATAGGGTCGAATTAAATTCGACCCCTACTGTTTTCTTATTTCTGAATTCTAACTACTATCTACTAAATACTCATCCGTTATTCTTCTTGAAGTCGTTCATGAGCTGAACTAATTCCTCCACGCCTTTCTTCGGGAACGCGTTGTAAATGGAAGCGCGGATACCGCCGACAGAACGATGACCCTTCAATCCTTCGAATCCTTTCTTCTTGGCTTCTTCAATAAATTTCTTTTCCAAATCTTCGTTCGGCAGTCTGTAGGTAACATTCATCAATGATCGGTCTTCAACTACAGTTGTGCCTTTGTAATAACCGCCGCTTGCATCGATTGCATCGTACAGAACTTTTGCTTTGTCGAGATTGCGTTTATACATTTCATCAAGTCCGCCCATGTTTAACAGCCACTTGAAAACCAATCCGGCGATGTAAATTCCGAATGTTGTCGGCGTGTTATACATCGATTCATTCTCAACATGGATTTTGTAATTCATGTATGTGTGCAAACTGTCCGATGATCTTTCGAGCAAATCTTTTCTGATGATAACTACGGTCACTCCGGCAGGACCGATATTTTTCTGAGCGCCTGCGTAAATTAATCCGTACTTGTTGATATCTATTTTCTTGTGAAGAAAATCTGAAGACGCATCGCAAACCAATGGAACATTGCCGACGACAGGTTCGCTTCGCCATTCTGTTCCGTAAATAGTATTGTTGGATGTGAAGTGAACGTACGAAGCATCCGGATCTAATTTCAATTCGGACTGTTTCGGTATTCGTACAAAGTTTTCAGATTCAGTTGACGCGGCAATGTTAACCGCGCCGACACGTTTTCCTTCTTTAACGGCTTTCTTTGCCCAAGAGCCGGTAACAATGTAATCGGCTTTGTTCTTCGGCGGCATCAAGTTTAACGGCACCATTGAAAATTGCAGAGTTGCGCCGCCCTGCAGAAACAGAATCGAATAGTTATCGTCAATGTTTAAAAGTTTGCGAAGGTTCGCATCTGCTTCTTTTATTATTCCGTCAAATATTTTTCCTCGGTGGCTCATTTCCATAACACACATGCCGCTTCCTTTGTAAGAATAGAAATCTCTCTGTGCTTCGAGCAAAACTTCTTCCGGCAATATCGCGGGTCCCGCGCTAAGATTGTAAATTCGATTTTCCATTTTTTCTACTCCGTTTGTTTATTCCATGTTGTAGGGAACGGTTTCAAACCGTTCCGCTATATTTATCGGAAAGGTCTAAGACCTTTCCCTACTTAAATCACATGCACCAGCAGACCATCTCTCAACTTTGGTTCAAACCAAGTTGATTTCGGCGGCATTGTTTCGCCGGCATCTGAAATATTAATTAAGTCATCAACCGAAACTGGATACATCGAAAATGCGACCGATGCTTTGCCGCTATCCACAAGTTTTTCAAGTTCAGCCGTGCCGCGTATCCCGCCAATGAAATCAACGTTCGTATCGGTGCGCGGGTCTTCAATGCCGAGAACGGGATGAAGCAAAAAAAATTGAAGTGTGCTTACATCAAGTTTATCGCCAACGGCTTTGCCTGGCTTTACATTTTCTCCCGGCTTCAACAGATACCATTTCTTATCCAAGTACATGCAAATTGTTTTTTGCGAAGGCGGATTTGGTGAAACGGTTTCTTCGACCGAAAAATTCTTTTTTACTTTGGTTAGAAATTCATCCCTCTTCATTTTTAGATCGAGAACAACGCGGTTGTACGGCATAATTTTCAACTGGTCGGCGGGAAACAAAACCGCGATGAAGTAGTTGTACTCTTCATCACCTTTGTGATTACCGTTCTGCTCTTTCTTAACTTTCTGCGCACGGCTAGCGCTTGCCGCTCTGTGGTGCCCGTCAGCAATGTAAAGGTTTTTAACTTTTGCGATTTCACTCACAACAGTACTTGTATGATCATTCGGCAAAACCCATACTTGATGTTTGATACCGTCCGCGGAAGTGAAATCATAAAGCGGGGATGATTTTTTCATCGTTTCGTTTACTACTTTATCGATCTCTGCAACAGCTTTATAAGTTAAAAATACAGGACCAGTCTGCGCTTCGGTTGTTACGATATGATTTGTTCTATCATCCTCTTTCACTTTGCGCGTCTTCTCATGTTTCTTGATCACATCATTATCATAGTCGTCAACAGAAAACGTTGCGGCAATACCAACCTGTGAATGGCTGCCCATAGTTAGTTTGTAAATGTACAAATGCGGGCCCGGGTCTTGAACCAGCGGCGCTTCAATTTTCAATCTTTCGAAATTTGATTTTGCTTTCTGATAAACTTCAGGCGAGTAAACATCTTTCAAGTCTCTAATCTCAACTTCGGAACGGGTAACGCGCAAAAAACTTAACGGATTTCCTTTTGCCAGTTCAGCGGCTTCTTCGCGGTTTACAACATCGTATGGAACACTTGCAACAAGATGAGCTACTTTTTCATTTGGTCTAACAGCTCTGAATGGACGAATAACAGCCATGATTTCTCCACAATGTTCAAAAATTTACCAATGAAAATTAGCATTAATAGAAATGATTTGAAAGGAAGAGACGCGGCTAGAATCGGCGCGCCCAATAAAAAGTGATGTGAATTTTCAGAAATTCATTGTCATATCAAATAGAATTATCTTGGAATCCGTTTCAGCCGAAATTGAGATTTCTTTTCCTACCGTGAGTTTTGCAGCGTCACCACCATTTAATAATTGTCCGTTCACATTTGCAGAACCTTCGATGACGTGCACATAAACACCTCGCCCCTCTGAAATTTTATGCGTGACTTGTTTACCTTTGTCCAAGTCCGAAAGGTAAATGACGGCATCTTGATTAATGAAAATCACACCGTCTTCTTTTACGCCGCTTACAACCTTCAACAATTTGTTCTGTTTGTCTTCGTGTGAAAATTTCTTTTGTTCGTATGATGGCATGAGTCCCGGTTTGTTAGGAATAAACCAAATCTGAAGCAGTTTAAGATATTCGACAGCGGACGGATTGAATTCGGAATGACGAATTCCACTTCCTGCCGTCATTCGCTGAACTTCGTTAACTGTGATCGTTCCCTCTCCGCCGGAACTGTCCTTGTGCGCAACAGTACCTTCCAAAATTATTGTAACTATTTCCATGTTGTTATGAGGATGAGTTGGAAAACCGGAATTGGGCAGAATCAGATCGTCGTTCATTACGCGCAGCGGTCCGAAATGCAAATTTGTCGGATCGTAATATTCCCCAAATGAAAAACTGTGGTAGCTATCCAGCCAGTCTATCTTTGTTCTTCCCCGTTCATTGCTTCTTCGTATTTCGATCATTTTGGGTTCTTTCCATTTAGTATTATACTAACTCGTAATATAAACACAAAATTTTTTACAGTAGTTCCTTAACCGTCGTTCCCAACTTCTTCAGTAAATCCCCAAGCGCTTTTTGTTCTTCTGCATTCAGGACGGACATAAGTTTGGTTATATGCTCTGCATGCACTTTAAATGTTTCGTTAAAAAGTTCGCTTCCTTTCGAGGTTAGTTGAACCAATATCGCACGTCGGTCTTCTTTGCTTGGGACTCTTTCAACGTAACCCAGTTTTTCTATGTTATCAAGAACTAAAGTCATGTTTCCGCCGCTGACAAGCATCTTGTTGCAAATCTCTCCGACTTTAAGAGGTCCGAGATGACCTAACACTTCTATGACCGCAAACTGCGGCTGAGTTAATCCGAACGATTTGATATTGTCGTTGGATTTTTTTGAGAAGGAGGCGTACGCGCGCGCCAGTTTTACCCATGTCGAAAGAGCGAGATCGGCTTTTTTTCCATATTTCTTAGTTGTTTTCAGAATGCCTAATTGAAATAATATGAAATGAAATTATATTTTTATCATACATTTGTCAAGTGTAGGAAAGAATACTAAATTGATTCTGGAATTAGTTTTTATCGACGATAGAAATTAAATTTTACAAGAAAGACCATGGCACAGACAGCTACAAAATATTTCACACCTCACGAGGCACGGAAGACTTTGCCGTTGGTTCGGCAAATCGTACGAGATATTCTTAACAACGCTTTTCAAGTCAGAACCATCGCGGATTCTTTAAGCGGCGACACCGAATCCAATGACGAGATAGATCACCTCACACGAGAACTAAATTCCTTTATTAGAGAGTTGGAAGAAATCGGTTGCTCATACAAGGATTGGGATTTTCAAGTCGGACTTGTTGATTTTCCCTCGATCATTGACGACAAAGAAGTTTTGCTCTGCTGGCGAAGCGATGAAGACGAAATTCTTTTCTACCATGGAATTGATGAAGGATTTGCCGGAAGAAAATTAATTCCGAAAGAATATCTATAAGTCACGCCTCCCTAAACAATTAATTTTTTGCCGCTTCAATTCTAAACGAATGTGTTATCTCAACCGCTTTTTGAAGCATCGCAGTAACGCTGCAATAAGTTTTCTGTGAAAGCTCAATTGCGCGTTCAACCGCTTCAACGGGAATTTCCTGGCCGTAGAAAACATACTCAAGATGGATTTTTGTAAAGACCTGAGGGTGTGTTTCCTGTACTTCGGCAGAAAGATTCATTTCAAAACCATCAAGCTGAATTTTTTTCTTTTGAAGTATTACCGCAACATCGCTTCCGGTGCATCCGGCAAGTGCTAAAAGAATTAGTTCTTTCGGTCTTGTTCCGGCATCGCTTCCGCCGAATTGTTCGGGTCCATCCATTGTTACCCAGTGATTAGAATCGGTCTTGCCGACAAATGTTACGCCTTTTATTTGTTTGACATAAGCTTTTTTTGTAGCCATTGAGTTCTCCTATGCAGATTGCAGTCTGCGGTTTGCTGTTCGCAAAAATTAAATAGTTCCTATGTTATTTAGCGTAATGCTTTCATTAGACCAACCAACATTTTTTTATCTCTTCAATTTGATGTTGAATTTTCTCGAAGGATTCAGGTCCAATTAATGATTTATAATCTTGCATTCACACCCTCCTAGTTTATTTTTCTGCTAACTGCAAGCTGGTCAATACGGATAGAACACGTAGAACAAAACCGAAAGCGCGCACAGGACCCACATTCCCGGTTTAACTTCTTTGATTCTTCCGGCAACAAAAAATGTTAACGGATAAATAACAAACCCGGCAGTCATTCCAATTCCGAGATTATAAGTGAAGCTCATCAAAGTCATTGTAATAAAAACCGGAATTGTTTCTGCAAGATCATCAAACTTCAAATGTGCCACTGGAGAGATCATTAGCAAACCAACTACTATTAGCGCTGCGCCGTAAGCGTAAGCTGGAATAGCGGAGAAAAGTGGCGCGAAGAAAAGCGCGCACAAAAACAGAATTGCAGTAACAACGGCGGTTAATCCGCTCTTTCCCCCCGCTTCAATTCCGGCAGCAGACTCAATGTACGTCCCCGTAGTTGTTGTTCCGCAAACAGCGCCGATAATAGTTGCTAGTGCATCACTAAGCATGGGTTTTTCTATTTCGGGAAGGTTGCCGTTTTCATCCAACATTTTAGCTTTGTAGCCAAGCCCAAGCAACGTGCCCATCGTATCTACGAAATCCATCACGAAGACTACTAAGATCACAGCAAAGAATCCCCAACTAAGCGCACCGAAAATATCCAGCTGTAAAAACAAAGGAGAAATATCGGGAGGCAAACTAACTAGCTCTTTCGGAAATTCAGTGATTTTGAAAATGAATCCGAGAAATGCGGCGATCAAAATACCGATTAAGATTGCGCCGTTTACTTTTTTGATCATTAGAATGCCAATAAGCAGAAAGGCAAAAATGCCGAGAAGAACGGAAGGATCTTGAAGATTTCCAACATGAACCGGCGCACCAGGAACGCCAATTTTAACAATACCGGTTTCGTTCAAACCGATAAATGTTAAGAACAGACCGATACCGGATGCGAATGCAATTTTCAAACTTTCCGGAATTGCATTTGCAAGCCAGCTTCTGATGTTCAGCAATGTAATTATTGTGAATAGAACGCCGCCGATAAAAATTGCGCCGAGAGCCGTCTGCCAGCTGTAATGAAGAACATTCACAACCGTGTAAGCGACAAAAGCATTCTCACCCATGTACGGTGCAATTGCAAACGGACGCTTTGCATACACGCCCATCAAGAGTGTGCCAAAGAATGCACTTAGAATAGTTGCAACCATCGAAGCTCCGAACGGCATTCCGGCGGCTTCAAGAATTTTAGGGTTAACGATGATAATGTAAGCCATCGTTACAAATGTTGTGGCGCCGCCGATAATTTCTTGTTTAATGGTTGTACCAAGTTCGTCGATTTGAAAAAACTTTTTCAACATTACATCCTCCCGAGACTATGTTGGTAGAATTGATAACTGAAATTTATTTGCGTAATAAATAAAGGATCAATGATAGAATGAGACTTAGAATTATGGAAGTAACGATTGGAAAATAAAATGTGAAGTTTTTTCCCTTGATTACTATATCGCCGGGCAGCTTGCCGAGAAAAGGAATTTTATCCCAGAATGTAAGCCCTACTCCGATTGCTATTAAAAGTATGCCGCCGATTATTAAAAATTTGCCGAGCGAATGTAGTTCGTTCATTTCTCTTTGGGTCATTGTCTTCAAGAAATATAAATGAATACCTTTTTACTTGCACGAATTTTTATTGAAACAAAAAGCGGCTTGAGACAATTATCAAAACGCATACAATGCTGCATGGATTTTTAAAATCTAAAAACATAATTATTTGAACCAAAATGCATTATGTTCGTGTTAGGAAAAATAAAAATTACACGACAAGCATTTAGCGATTTACAGAATGACCGAAGAACAAAACAATAAAGAACCCTTTGAAGAAAATTTTTTCGAGCAGATGGAAAACGCTCCGCCCGTAGTTTCTATCAAACGACTTCAGCGGTCACGATCTGATGTTATAATCACCGGCACATGTTCCGGCATTGCAAAATACTTCGACACGGACATTGCAAACATTAGGCTTATAGCAATCCTAAGTTTATTGCTTGGCGGATGGAGCGTTGTTGCCTATCTCATAACCGCCGCTCTGCTGCCTGTTGAACAAGACCCGGAAGAACTTGCCGAAGTTGAAAGAGCTAATCAAAGAAAAGAAAATTTCAGAGTTATGTTTAGCGGTATTTTAATTCTTGTCGGCTTCCATTTTGCGTTCGTGCAGATTGGATTCATTACCGGCAGCAGATTGTTTGTTTTTCCCAACAGCTTTGTGTTCCCGCTGCTTTCAATTGCAATTGGTGTTTATATAATATTATCCAAGCGTAAACTTTCAGAGAAAAGCGAGGAACCGCTGCCGACTTTAAAGCGTACAAGAGATAACAGAATTATTTTGGGCGTATGCGGCGGAATCGGAAGATATTTAAAAGTGGATGAAATCGCTGTAAGAATAATTTTCATCTTTGCTACTTTATTAACTTTAGGTTTGTTTGCAGTTGGGTATATAGTGATAAGTTTATTGACTCAATTAGAAGAAGAGAACAAGATTGAGACGCAATAACAACATAATCATCGGTTTGAGTTTTTTAATTTACGGCATACTTTCATTATTGAACGGTTACGGAGTAATCAATATGGGTAGCCGTGTCATTATAGGAATTACGTTTTGCTTTTACGGAATTGCAACAGTCAATCAGACTTTCGGAAATAACGAAAGAGGAAAATTATTTTTTGCTTCCGTTATCTTTCTAATTGGCGTTGTTCTTCTGGTAAAATCCCATTTTGAATTGCTGGACAACCGAGGAATTGTATTCACTTCCATTCTTTTTATCGGCGGGGCTGCACTTTTTATTTTATTCTTAGAAAATTTCAAAGAGAAAGCTTTTTTATATGCCGGATCACTTCTAATCTTGCTGGGAATTTTGTCTGCAACTTTTTTTCGAAACTACGGATTGTTCAGCCTGGCAAATAAGATTGGAAATTTATTCGAGTACTTCTGGCCTGTTCTCTTGATCGTTTTCGGTATCGGTATTTTTATCAACCGAAAAAAGTAATTCTACTTTCCGCGCTGAATGCCTTTTTGAATCCCCGCGCCGGTCAGATACACATTTGATGAGGGTGTTGCCGAACCACCGCTTAACTCAACTGTAATCTCAAACCCGTCTATTTGTTCTTTCGGAAGGAATGGAAACGACGTAATTCTAATAAATTCGTTTCCAGTCGGTTGATAAGCCCCAAGTGAATAAGCTTGCCCTTTATTCATCATCCAAACCTGATATGCTTGATTGGGCTGCAGCGGTTTTGGATTTCTGAATTGAATCAATCCTTCTTTCTCTGCAAACGAAAGCAGTAATCTGGCAGAACCTTTTTCGGCGGCATCTTTACTCGCAAGATCGTACATCGAAATATCTTTGTAGTTGAAGAACTCGACCAACGCATTATAGTTGGCAACAAATTTATTTGCCGTTATAATAGAAATATTTAAATGAGTTACTTCTGTTTTCAAGTCTTCAACTTGCCGCCGCAAGGAATCGACCGATGAATAAGTATAGTAACCGAGCAGCATAAAAAGTATAATCGTCAACATAATGGCTATCCAACCGGCAATACCGGAAGAAGTGTTTTTCTCTGCCCCGGCAGTTTCAATCAACGGTGTATGCTGAATCGTTTGCCTGATTTGAGTTGGCGGCGGTGCGGGTTGACTTTCTTCGAACGCTTTAATCGATTCCAATCGTTCCGGTTTAGTTGCTGATGTTTTTTTCGTTACAACATCATCAGCACCTTTTTGCAGATCGCTGCTTTTTTTCAATTCCTCTTCCATCGATTTAACGGGAGAAGTAATTGGTTTGGTTCTCCTGTCTGCATAAGTCAGAGTGGTCATCTTTGGACGAGCCTGCGGAGTTGATTCGGTTTTTGTTACGCCGCGAGTTGTGCCGAACGTGGAATTGGTTTTGCGGGTGCTGATCAGTTTCGCTTTAATTTCATCTTTCATTCCAATCAACTTCTTGGCAACCATATCTTTTATTCCTGCATCCGGCTGTTCCAATTCTAATATTACCGGAATCATCGAAACGATATTCTGCAATTCTCCCAGTTCACGATCCGGCAGTTCTCCACCTTGAGCCAAGTATTCTTTAAACTGTGCATAGTTATCGGGATCCATGCAGCCGGCAGCAAATGCAGAAATCATTTCATGAATAATTTGGTCTGCCATATTATTCTCTCACCAACGAATCGCGTAAACTGTGAAGAGCCGCCATTACTTTACTTCGAACCGTTTCAACAGGAACGTTAAGCTTGTCCGCAATTTCATCAACTGCATATCCTTCGTAATAAGCAAGATGTAAAACATATTTCTGAGTATCTGTAAGCCGTCCTAATGCCTGTTCAATTTTTGGTTTTAAAGTGAACGCCGTATTGAAATCCAAACTATCCATGTCGGGAGGAAAAGATGGAAGAATATTATAGTCTTCATAATCATCATCATAAAACTGGGTTGTTGCAGTTGCCAAACGTTCCCTTCGCAACGTGTCAACCGCTTTATTGCGCGCCAATGTTACAAGCCAGCTGAAAACATTTCCGGTGCTCGGATCAAATTTGCTTATCTTTCTCCACACAATTACAAAGATTTCAATTAAGATTTGATCTGCGGTTGCTTGATCGGGTGCAATTTTTTTAACGATTGTGTAGAGAAGCGGCGAGTAACGGTCGTATAATTCTTCCAGTGCGCGGGATTCAAACCGAGCAATTTCCTGCATCAATTCTAAGTCTGATAATTCTTTAAATCTCGACAACCGTCACCAAATGTTGATGAAAAAATTACAATCAAAAGTATGATTACTAAGGCTTAATTGCAATTGAGTATATAGCTGTCGGCTTTCTGCTATCGGCACTTATTTCATTTTAATTGATTTCCCTCAAGGAAATTTCAACTGATTTAGTGACTCATTGAAATAACAAGTGCTTAAAATTTTTCTTTTTTTTCGGAGATAGTTATCTATATTCGGTTAGAAAATTGACAAGCCCCGGGGAGGAAAAAGTGGGGAACAAACATAAAAAGATTTTCAGCGTCACTTCGAAGAACACACTAATTTCACACTACATACTTTTTACTCTTTACTTCAGACTTCATAGAAAGCCAAAGTCCGGCAAACTGTTTAGCCGCTTGCTTGAATTAATCTTCCCAAACTTTGTGATAAAGAAAAACCAAATATTGGTGAACTAATGAAAAAGAAAATTTTTGCAGCAGTAATTTCGCTTGTGGTTTTAGTATTAAGCTCATGCAACAGCAATCCTCTCGAAGCGCCTGTAGTTCCCAGGACAAGAGATTATGTATGGTCTGTGGATACCATATTAAACTATGCATACATGAATAAGCTTTGGGGAAGTTCTCCCTTGGATGTTTACGCTATAGGGCAGCCGGGCATTTGGTCAAAATCAATTTGGCATTTTGATGGCTCCAACTGGTCGACCGACAATGTAGTGCGTGCCTTTGTCCCGCATTCAATCTACGGTTTTTCAGCGAACAATATATGGATTGGCGCGAGCGGTGGAAAAATTTGGAACAACCAGAGCGGCTACTGGAAAGAAGTTGCGGTTTTAACAAAAGATGGGCACAGTGATATTGTTTTTGATAATATGTGGGGAGAATCTCCAAATGACATGTATGCTTTCGGCGCTGATGCGGATGATAAACTATTGGCAAATATCAGTGTTATTGCCCATTATTCCGGCGATAATTGGGTTATGATGAATACAGATGGACTGCATGGTATTGTTGAACGTTTTTATAGAAATAAAACTGATGGAACTTTTTATTTAAGAACAAACAGAATAGGCGGCGGTGAATTCCCTGATAGTAACCTCATTTATGAATATACACCGGAATCTTTAATCTCTAAAAAATATAACAAGATTTATGGGAGTATAGAGACTCAAGGTCAGCAGGCAGATATTAGTCTTATCAATGGCGAGGTCTATTTTGTTTTAGGAAATGAAATAGCCAAACGGGTAAATAATCAATTTCAAACATTTCTAAGAGTAGATAATCCTAATTTTTACCAGCGTATTTGGGGAAGGAATTCAAAAGATATTTTCCTTCTTATGACAGACGGATTAGCCCACTATGACGGAACAGATATAGAGTATTTATTTCATTTCAACAAACCAAGAACCCAAATCTATATTGGCGGGGCGGCATTATTTGACTATGAAGTTTTCTTTTTGGCGGATGAATCCTCGACGGGGTTATATCTAATATATCACGGAAAACCAAATAAAGGAGGTTAAAGCAAAAAAGGACAGCGTTGACGCGCTGTCCCTTTGTAACAGAGAATAACCGTTATATAGGTTGGCGCCCTATTTGCAAAATTATTTGTCTTTTGCTTCTGTGAATTGAAGCGGACAAATAAACTGTTGCGGCTATTCTATTTTTAAAACTAATAAATTTTTCACAATAAAAAGGAGGTAAGCGGCAAAAATTGTTTTGCAAATTCTTTTAACTAATTTTAATCTTTATTGGAGTTCAAAATGAAAAAATATTTTTTATTCTTTTTAATATTTGTATTTACACTTGTAGAATTGCATGCTGAAGATAAATTCTACATATCAAAGCCTACTAGTGGTCAAACTTTCTATATCCCAAGCGGGCAATCAACCATAAATATCGAAGTTTGTTGGGTTTTTCAGTCTGATACACTAAATTTTGGTGCTTGGAAGTTATCAACTGACGTGGGTACATTCAATAATATAACAAGCTGTTATACTGTACAAAATGTGCCCTATGGTTCAAAAACTTGGACCTTGACAGGTACTTCGCCAACAGGCGGAACCATAACTACTTCTGTCCAATTTAATGTTGTTTTAACTACTGCTAATATCTGGGCAGATAACAATTTTACAGACAACAGCGGACAGGGGACTCACGGTTCAATAATAGTTGACGGAGGCACTTATACAGCTCCGTTTCCATTTCAAAGAAACACAGGAACAAACGTAACATTAGAGGCAGTATCTCCTCAACCCGATAACCAAGGTTATCAGAGAGTGTGGTATACCGCCTCACCAAATCCAAGTGAATGGCTAAGAAACGGCGAATTTAAATCGTATAACCAAACGTATAATTTTACTGTATCCTCAAGTGATAATGGCACTACGTATCAGGCACAACTACGCCAAGTGTTGCCACCAAGAATCGCTTACTTCTATCAAGATCCTGACCCGCTCTACAACGGAGGAACGGGATATGTATATGCACAGATATCTCAGGGAATTAATGTAACATACTCCTGGTATGTATCCAGTACTCCTTCAAATATTACGCTTAACATTACGCCGGATGGCAGCAGGTGTCAAGTGAATTATTATATTCCATATAATACTTTGCCAACCATTAATTTAACATGTGTTGCATCAAACGCAGGGGGTACCGATGTAAAATCATACCAATTGCATTGCGCACTTTACGGTTATGGCCCTGCAAGTCTTGCAGTTGCAACTAACGGAGTACTTACGGATGAGAACCCGATTTTGGTTTCTTCGGTAGATAATCCCGGCGTTGATGTAACGGATTATTATCTGATAAATAAAGAAATTACTCCGGAAAATAATGTGGTTAAATTTTCAATACACGAAAGAGACGAAACAAAAGGGCAAACTTATCTGGATCAAGTTGAATTATGGGAAATTAAAGCCAACCCAAATGAACTTATCGCGGTTACCGAAGAAGGTGAAGAAAATGCTGCTGATGAAATAAGTTTAGAGTACTTGGAATAAGGTATAAAGGAAAGGCGGCTAATGCGGGCCGCTTTTCTTTTCACGCTCAATTGACATTTTCCTGAAAGCTGATCGCCAACCGCTGAGAGCTATTTTTATTATATTTGCTTCGAGAAAAAAAGTAGAGCTTATGACATCAAACGAAATTCGGCAACAGTTTTTAGATTTCTTCAAGAGCAAAAATCATAGAATTGTTCCAAGCGCACCGGTTGTTCCGTACGATGATCCAACTCTTCTCTTCACTAATGCAGGAATGAATCAATTTAAAGATGTATTCCTGGGAATGGGAACGCGTGAATACAAACGCGCAGCCGACACTCAGAAGTGCATCCGCGTTTCCGGCAAACATAACGATCTGGAAGAAGTCGGTCACGACACGTATCATCATACATTTTTTGAAATGCTTGGTAACTGGTCTTTCGGAGATCCCTCCGCAAAAGACGGCGGCGGGACAGGTTATTACAAAAAAGAAGCCATCAAATGGGCGTGGGAACTGCTGACCGAAGTTTGGAAACTTCCGAAAGAAAGATTGTGGGCAACGGTTTACAGAACGGATGACGAAGCGTACAACTTTTGGAAATCCGAAACCGACATAAACGAAAAACACATTTTACGTTTTGATGAGAAGGATAATTTTTGGGAAATGGGCGATACCGGTCCGTGCGGTCCCTGTTCGGAAATTCATATCAACTTGAGCGACGATTACGAAAATCCAAAATACGTTAATGCCGGAGTGCCGGAGTGCATTGAAATCTGGAATTTAGTTTTCATTCAATACAACCGCGATGAAAAAGGAACGCTGCACGATCTTCCTTCCAAACACGTTGATACCGGCATGGGTTTCGAGCGCGTGTGCGCGGTGCTGCAGAAGAAAAGTTCGAACTACGATACCGATGTTTTCACTCCGATCATCAGCACCGTAGAAAAACTTTCCGGAGTGAGGTATGAAAAAACGGAAGACATGATTCCTATGCGTGTGATTGCAGATCACATTCGCACTTTGACTTTCGCGATTGCAGACGGCGCAACACCGGGCAACGAAGGACGCGGTTACGTTCTTCGGCGTATTCTCCGCCGTGCCGCACGTTACGGGCGAAAAATAAATCTCACCGAACCGTTTCTTTATAAACTCGTTTCGGTTGTGGTAGAAAATTTCAGTCACGTCTTTCCGGAAATTCAATCGAACCGATCGAACATTGAAAAAATTATCAAAGCCGAAGAAGAAAGTTTCAACGCAACTTTGGATCGTGGAATTGAATTATTCGACGCGCTAGTTAAAAAACTAAATTCTAAAAATGAAAAAAAGATTCCCGGTGAAGACGTATTTAAACTATACGATACTTATGGATTTCCAATTGATCTTACCGCCGTCATGGCACGCGAGCAGGGATTCACAATTGACGAATTGCGCTTTAACGAATTGATGGATGAACAAAAAGCCCGTGCGCGCAAGTCAACAAAAGATAAACTCGCTACTGTGAACGTTGTGATCGACAAGTTGGACGACTTCAACTTAACATCAACTTCGCCAACGGAATTCACTGGCTACGATCAGTTGAAAAGCGAAGCAAAGATTGTGGGCTTAAAAAATTCCGGCAATCAATCGTTTGTTGTTCTCGATAAGACTCCGTTATATGTTGAATCCGGCGGACAAGTGGATGACGCGGGCAGCATTTACATTGGCGACACTCACCTTCGCGTGATTGACATGATAAAAATTAATAATCTGGTCGTGCATATTTTAGAAAACGAAACGAACGTAAAACTTGAACACGGAATGAAAGTAACGGCTCAAGTTGATGAAAACAGAAGATGGGACATCATGCGAAATCATTCCGTCACTCATTTTCTGCACAGAGCGTTAAGAGAAATTCTAGGAACGCATGTTCAGCAAGCAGGCTCTTATGTCGGACCAGACCGGTTGCGTTTCGATTTTTCACACTTCGAAAAAGTGAGCGAACCGGAACTTGAAGCTATCGAATCACTTGTAAACGAAAAGCTGCGCGAGAATTTGCCGTTGAATCATCACCGCAATACACCTTTTGAAAAAGCCAAGAAGATGGGCGCGCTTATGTTCTTCGGAGACAAATACGGAGACAAAGTTAATGTCGTTCAATTCGGCGACTTCACAATGGAATTTTGCGGCGGCACACATGTTCAGAATAGTTCTCAGATCGGTTTGTTCAAAATTGTAAGCGAATCTTCCATTGCAAGCGGTGTACGAAGAATTGAAGCGGTGACAGGCGCGGGAACGGAAAAATTCTTGAAGGAATTGCAATTGAGAATTGAGAATGGCGAATTGAGAATTAATGAGGTTACGGAAGAGAAGAGAAAACTGGAAAAGGAATTGGCTGAATTAAAACTAAAAGAAAAACTGGGCGGGATTAATTCTATCGCATCGGCTCCTTCCGATGTAAACGGAATAAAAGCTTACAAAGGAAAAGTTGATGCATCGAACATGGAAGAACTTAAATCCATGGGTGATGAATTGCGCGCAAAAATAAAAAGCGGCGTGGGAGTTTTAATTTCGGAAATTGACGGCAAGGTTGGTATCGTTGCGGTCGTTTCCGATGATTTAATAAAAGAGAAGAAAATGTCTGCGGGTAAAATTGTC
This sequence comes from Bacteroidota bacterium, assembly GCA_021820065.1. GTDB lineage: Bacteria > Bacteroidota > Ignavibacteria > Ignavibacteriales > Melioribacteraceae > Fen-1258. The sequence continues at coordinate 35,063 of JAKAEE010000012.1, forward strand.
GGTGACCTTGCAAAAATTGTAGGCGGCGGCGGCGGCGGTCGTCCTCATCTGGCAACCGCGGGTGGAAAAGATGTTTCAAAAATTAATGATGCTCTTGCTGAAATAGAAAAAATCTTATCATAAAAAAAGTGGCAATTTCTGAACTTCAAAATTGTCATTCTGAATCACGACGAAGTCGAGATGAAGAATCTTAGAATTGGTAAGAAAGATTTTTCAGTCGTCTCGACTAATTCGAGACTTTTTCACTTCACCTTATTCTCAAAAATTTATTTGCCAGCCGGAGCTTTCTCTAACTGTAAATCGACGGTATAATTAATCGGTTCCGATATTCCAGCTCGCCCCATGCCGGGACGCATTCCGCCTTCTCCGTGTCTTCCGCTCCGAGCACCTCCGCGCGGCATTTCGCCTTCGGGAGGTCTTTCACCGTTACCGCTCGGTTCAAATCCGCTTGATCGTTGTCCGCGTTTATCAACATTCATCTCTAAAGTTTCGAACCTTACTCTAATCTTTTCTCCCGGCAGCGCGCCCGCAGCAATTGAATATTGTTTACTTACCACAAGCGGAACTTTCAATTCATAAACCAGTCTGCCGTTAAGAAAATTTAGCTTTGCTTCTATCCCCTCTTTGTTCACAAGCGGTAATGCAAGCAACGGGTATTTGTCTTGGTTCACAATTTCAAATTCATTCTGGCTTTCCAACATTCTGCCAAAACTTCTTTGATCGTTTTGTGCGGACATTTCTTCTCTGTTTAGATTCATCTGAGGCTGTTTATCCATCATGTTTACAAGCGGATATTTAATGCCGAACGTTTTGTTATCGCCGCTTACCGGTTCAAACCAAATGATAAATCCGTTTCTGAACATCTGGAACATCTTAGAACGATCGTCGGTAGTTAAATACACATACATGAACTTATCGTCGTTGGCAAACCCAACGCCAAACTTTTTATCTGGAATTTCAAAAACGTTGTTGCGCCAAAATGAAAGATCGCCTTTCATTTGAATTTGTTCTTGCTGCCAACTGCTAGTCATTTGTTTGCCGGATGCACAGCCTGAAACTACCGTAACTAAAATTGTAACCGCAGCGAATGATAAAATCTTGAGAATAATTTTATTTCGTTTCACCGATCCTCCGTGAGATTAATAAATGTCACTAAAAATAATTTTGGGGAAAATCCTATTAAGTTGACAGCGATAAACTAATCCCGGTTTAACCAATAGAAAGGGTAATTTAGCTGCCAATACTTTACGTTCGGTAAATGTAACAATTCGTTGTATGATCGTTCACCATTCCCACCGCCTGCATAAAGGCGTAACAAATTGTTGAGCCGACAAATTTGAATCCCCGCTTTTTCAAATCTTTACTCATTGTATCCGATTCATTTGTCATAGCGGGAATTTCTTTTAGAGACTTCCTATTATTTATTATCAGCTTGCCGTTTACAAATTGCCAAATGTATGTGTCGAATGAGCCGAATTCTTTCTGCACTTCAAGAAAACATTTCGCATTTTGAATCGTTGCAGCAATCTTTAATCTGTTTCGAATAATTCCTTCGTTCTGCAAAAGCGTTTTCACTTTTTCCGAATCATACTTCGCGATTTTCTTCGCATCAAAATTGTTGAATGCTTTACGGTAGTTTTCTCTTTTCCTTAGAATGGTAATCCAGCTTAACCCGGCTTGTGCACCTTCTAAAATCAGCATTTCAAAAAGTTTTCGATCATCGTGAACCGGAACGCCCCATTCTTCATCATGATATTTTTGATAGAGCGGATCATTGCCTGCCCAAGCGCATCTGGATACCGGTTGTTTAATACCTAATGTTGGTAAAGGAACGGTTCTATTTTTCATTTTGTTCGAACGATTTTTGCTTGTTAAAATAATTATTGTTAAATCTTAGTATCAAGTATCAAATCGTAATGAAGAAATATGATAGACAAAAATAAACTAACCTTCTTTTCAACGCAGCATAGTCTGCGAAAGTGGTTTGAAAAAAATCACGAAAAGAAAACCGAACTGATTGTGGGTTATTACAAAGTTGACAGCGGCAAACCCAGCGTTACGTGGCCGCAATCGGTCGATGAAGCGCTCTGCTTCGGATGGATTGATGGAATCCGCAGATCGATTGACGGCGAAAGTTACTGCATTCGTTTTACTCACAGAAAGCCAACCAGCATTTGGAGTGCGGTAAACATTAAAAAAGTTGAGGAATTGACTAAGCGCGGGTTGATGAAACCAGAAGGACTTGCCGCGTTCGCAAAAAGGAAAGAGCATAAATCAAAAATTTATACTTACGAAACCGATCCGGTTGAATTTCCGACAAGCTACAAGAAAAAAATTCGAGCAAATAAAAAAGCGTGGGCGTTTTTCAATTCACTCCCTCCCTCAATTCAAAGAGTTACAACTAGCTGGGTTGTAAATGCAAAACAGGAATCAACCAGATTAAGTCGACTTGAAACTTTGATCCGCGATAGCGAAGCCGGACAGAAAGTAAAACCGTTCCGCTACGGTTCGAAAAAATAGTTCACACATTTTATATTCTAAACGCAACGGAAAGTTCTGAACCAACAACTAATCTCCAACAACCAACAACTACTTTATCCACACGGTTTTAATATTTACAAATTCTTTAATGCCGTAATGTGAAAGTTCTCTACCATAACCGGAATTTTTTATTCCGCCGAACGGCAGACGCGGATCGGATTTTACCATTTCATTTATGAAAACAGAGCCGGATTGAATTTCTCTTGCCAGTTCTTTTGCTTTGGAAATGTTTGCGGTCCACAATGAAGCGCCCAGCCCGAACGAGGAATCGTTGGCAATTGCAACGGCGTCTTTTTCATCTTTCGCTTTTATTAAACTTGCAACAGGTCCAAATATTTCATCGTCGTAAGCAGGCATACCTTTTTTAAGATTTGCCACGACTGTCGGTTCGTAAAAATATCCTTCGCGAGCAATCCGTTTACCGCCGCATAGAACAACCGCTCCTTTCGCAACGGACTGTTTCACTTGCTGATCGAGTTCCAATAGAAGATCTTCACGCGCAATCGGACCAAGTTCGGTTTCGTGCTTTAACGGATCGCCGACTTTTGTATTTTTCATTCTATCAACAAATTTTTTTCCGAACTCTTCATAAATTTTTTCAACGATGATAAATCGTTTTGCCGCAATGCAGCTTTGTCCGTTGTTGATTAACCGTGCCGTGACTGCGGTTTTCACTGCCTGATCTATGTCCGCGTCTTCAAGAACAATGAACGGATCGCTGCCGCCGAGTTCCATCACGGTTTTTTTCAATTTAGAGCCGCAAGTTTGCGCAACATTTTTGCCCGCGGGCTCGCTTCCGGTTAATGTTGCGGCTTTCACTTTTGGATGTTCGATAATTTCTTTCACTAACGCTGACCCAACAAGCAAAGTTTTGAAAGTACCAATTGGAAAACCGGCTTTCATAAAAATTTCTTCGATTGCCAGCGCACTCATCGGCACATTTGAAGCATGTTTAAGCAGACAAACATTTCCCGCCATGAGAGCCGGCGCGGCAAAACGGAATACTTGCCAGAACGGGAAATTCCACGGCATCACCGCAAGTATAATTCCAAGGGGATCAAAACGAACGTAGCTTTCGGATGCATCGGTTTTTACAATTTCATCACCAAGAATTTTTTCCGAATTATCTGCATAGTAATCACAAACCCAAGAACATTTTTCCACCTCAGCAATCGCTTGCGTAATTGTCTTTCCCATTTCCAAGGTTAGGATTCTTCCGTAATGTTCTTTGCCTTCGCGCAAAATTTCCGCTGTTTTTTTCATTAACTGAGAACGATGGCTAAAGCTCGTTTCTTGCCAATTTTGAAATGATTCGTCTGCTTTTTCTATCGCGCTGAGAACCTCATCTCTTTTTAATTCGGGAAAAGATTTTAGCACCTTTCCATTTGCCGGGTTGATTGTTTGGATTGACATATATTTTCCAGTTCGATTACAATTTTTATTGCCGCGTATTGTGGAACACAATTGTCTTCGACAAAGAAAAAAATTTTTATTATGTTCCATCTGAAATTACTCAGAAAATTACTAACAATAAATTGTTGTTTTTATGGGAAAAGCTAATCCGAAAACATTCGTTCTTGACACAAACGTCATTCTTCACGATCCAACTTGCATAAATCATTTCCAGGAAAACAATATTATAATTCCGCTCGCTGTAATTGAGGAGCTGGATCACTTCAAACGCGGCAACCAGGTAATCAATCTCAACGCGCGCGAATTTGCGCGCACACTTGATTCAATTACCGGCAATGATATTTTCAACGGCGGCGTTTCACTTGGACGCGGAAAAGGCAAAGCAAGAATTGTAATCACTCGCGGATTGGCGAAAGAAATCGACGATGTGTTCCGCGAAGACAACACCGACCACAGAGTTCTAAGTGTTGCATTTGAAGCAAACAAAAACAACAAGGGGAAAGTCCGCACAATTCTTATTACCAAAGATGTCAACTTGAGGATGAAAGCTAAGGCGCTAGGTATTCCGGCAGAAGATTATACGACCGACCGCGTTACAAATGTTGAGGAACTTTACAGCGGCAAAGCAACTGTCGAAGATTTTGACGATGACATTTTGCAAAAATTATATCAGCCGCCGTTTGAAGTGCCGTCAAAACAAATAATTCGAAAGATGAAGTCGGAAGCGGTTCCGAATAAATATTTCATAATGCGGAATTCCAACCGCTCAGTATTAGCTTGTCTTGATCAGGAAACGGAAAAGTTCAAACGCATCGATAAAGAAGTTGTGTACGGAATTAAACCGCGCAACGCCGAACAAACTTTTGCTGTTAATGCTTTAACGAATGTTAATATCCCGCTGGTTTCGTTAACGGGGAAAGCGGGCACCGGAAAAACGTTGCTGGCATTGGCTGCGGCACTTCAAGTCAGAAAAAATTATAGACAGATTTACGTTGCCCGTCCGGTTGTTCCGTTAAGCAATAAAGATATCGGCTACCTCCCCGGGGATGTCGAAAGTAAATTAGCCCCTTACATGCAGCCGTTGTGGGATAACTTAAAAGTGATTCAAGATCAATTTCAGGAAACGGATAAAAATTATCAACTCGTTAACACGCTCCTGAAAGATGAAAAGCTTATGATTGAACCTCTGAGCTATATCCGTGGAAGAAGTTTACAGAGAATTTATTTTATTGTTGATGAAGCGCAAAACCTAACGCCACACGAAATTAAAACAATCATCACACGCGCGGGTGAAGGCGCAAAAGTTGTGTTAACCGGCGATATTTACCAGATCGATCATCCGTACCTCGATTCACAATCGAACGGACTTTCCTATTTAATCGAACATTTCAAAGGGCAGAAACTTTACGCGCACGTTAATCTCGAGAAAGGAGAACGCTCCGAGTTAGCTGAGTTAGCAAGCAACTTGTTATAATTCTCAATTTTCCATTATCAATTCGCAATTACGGCGTTTGCTTCTTTTAAGTGATGTAGGTAAGTTTTCGCAAGCAAAACATTTTTATTCTTATGCCAAAACTTTTTGCCTCATCATTGCTCACCAAGATATTTAATCTCACATGAAAGATTTTTTATTCAAACCGTTTGAGGAAATGACGAACGAAGATTATGAAACCATCGGTTTCAAATCCGGACTTGAAATTCATCAGCAGCTTTTAACATCAAAAAAACTTTTCTGCCGTTGCCCCGCCGGAAAATACAGCGATCATTACCACGCAGAAATTTTACGTCACATGCGTCCCACGCTTTCCGAATTGGGAGAATACGACGGAACCGCACTCATGGAATTCAAAACGAAGAAAGATATAATTTATAGAATCAATCGCGAAACCGTTTGCACCTACGAGATGGACGACACGCCGCCGTTCTTGATCAATGAAGATGCGCTTGACATTGCATTGGAATGCGGACTTCTGTTTGATTGTTCAATCGTTGACGAACTTCATATCGCGCGAAAACAATATCTTGACGGAAGTATTCCAACCGGATTTCAGCGCACGGCAATTTTTGCGCTCGATGGAAAAATTCCATACAAGGATCGGCAGATTGATATTGTTCAAATGTCGATTGAAGAAGATGCGTGCCGCGAAGTTTCCGATCACGGACACACGCGCGTTTATCTTACCGACCGTCTGGGCATGCCGCTCATCGAAACTGTCACCGGGCCCAACATGCGCACACCATTTGAAGTTGCAGAAGTTGCGGAGATCTGTGCTAATCTTGTAAGAAGCACAAACAAAGTGCGCAGAGGTATCGGCTCGGTACGCGAGGATGTTAACGTTAGTGTTGAAGGTGGAACGAGAATTGAGATCAAAGGCGTTCCGAAGATCGGAAGAATTCCGCTTCTCACTTATAACGAAGCAATGCGACAATGGAATCTACTGCGTCTCAAAGACGAACTTCACAAAAGAGGAATTACAAAAGAATCATTTACCGCAAAAGCGGATGATGTAACTCGCCTCGTTAAACGTGCGATATACCTGCCGATTAGAAACGCCATCGATCAAGGACTAATCGTCAAATGTGTTGTGCTGCGCGGTTATGCAGGACTGCTTCATTGGCAAACACAAACCGACACATATTTTTCAAAAGAAATTTCTGACCGCGTGCGTGTTGTGGCTTGTCTCACCACCATTCCAAACATAATTCACTCCGATGGTAAAGGTGAGACATTAACATCAGCGGAGTGGCAGAACATAAAAAAATTCGTCGGCGCAACAAACGATGATTCGCTGGTTCTTGTTTGGGGAAACGAAACGGATACCGATACTGCTGTAAAAGAAATTATGATTCGTGCGAAAGAAGCGACGATTGGAATTCCATCCGAGACGCGCCAAGCTTTTTATGATGGAACGAACGGCTTCGAAAGAATTTTGCCAGGTGCCGATAGAATGTATCCGGACACAGATTTACCGCCGACAAAAATTACTGAGGAACGTTTGGAAAAACTTCGACCGAATCTTCCCGAACAATTTTGGAAAAGGGAAAAGTGGTATCGCGAACTTGGAATTCCGGCAGACACTGTGCGAGAACTCTCAATATCCAAATTCGCCAATGTTTTCATGTTCGTTGTAAATGAATGGAAAATTAACCCGACGCTTGCTGCCGTTGCGCTGATTCAATTTCCAAAACGATTGAAGAAAATAAAAATCGATGCCAATTTGCTGAACGAAAAAATGATGAAAGAAATTTTCCGGTCATACAAAGATGGTTTTCTTTCGCGTTCCGGAATTTTTACGGCAATGAAAAAGTCTATCGAAAAAGGAAGGTTTTACGAAGAACTTCTTCCGAAACCTCGCACTACAAAAGAGCTTGAGCAAATCATAGCGGACTCTAGGGAAGAATTGAAAAAGATAAAAATGTTTGGTGCTGACAATTCATCCAAACTTTTGATTGGACTGGTGATGAACAAAGTTAGAATTAACGTTGAGGGAAAGCTGGTTTCAGAAAAAATTAATGTTTGAATCTCCGCGTTCACTGCGTGAAATTCTTTCTCGCAAAGACGCAAAGTTTTTCGCAATCCGCAGCGGCGGAGCGCAAAGGAATTAATATGGCAGATAATTACAAAGGTTACCGCGGCAAAGCGCTTTCAGTTTTGAAAAATTTCAGCGCACTTGTTTGGAGCGATGTTGAGATTACCACCACAAAAGGAAAATACAAAGGCATCATTCTCCCCCGCTCGGAAACAGCAGACTCGCTCCACATCGTTATTAAAATGCCGATTGGTTATAACATTGGTGTCGCAGCGGATTTGGTAACTGATATTCAAATACGCGGACGTAAAGAAGCGCATTACAAAATTCCCGAAAAAGATTTTCCGCGCGATCCATCCAAACCAAATGTAAAACTTCTCGGAACGGGCGGAACAATTGCATCACGCCTTGATTACAGAACCGGCGCTGTAATTCCAGCGTTTTCTCCCGGCGAGCTTTACGGCTCCGTTCCAGAACTTGCAAACTATTGCAATCTCGAAACGGAAAAATTATACGGCGTGTTCAGCGAGAACATGGGTCCGGAACAATGGAAAGGAACGGCAGAAGCAATCGGCAAAGAAATTGAAAAAGGCGTTGACGGAATTGTAATCGGGCACGGAACAGATACGATGCATCACACAGCGGCAATACTTTCGTTCATGGTGCAAAATTCTCCGGTACCGATTGTAATGGTTGGTTCGCAAAGATCGAGCGACCGCCCTTCGTCCGATGCCGCGTTAAACTTAATGCACAGTGTAAAGACAGCAGCAGAAAGCGACATTGCCGAAGTGATGGTGTGCATGTTCGGCCCAACTTCGGATTATTACGGATTACTTCACCGCGGAACGCGCGTGCGAAAAATGCATTCGAGTTACCGTTCAACGTTCAGAACCATAGGCGATATCCCGATTGCAAAAGTCAGCAGAGAAGAAATTACTCCGCTGCGTCAAGATTACAAACGGCGGCGCAAAGATCGCAACGTAAAAATCAATACCGCATTCGAAGAGAAAGTCAGCATCGTTTATTACTATCCCAACATGCAGCCGGATATTATCGAGTCGCTCATTGACAATGGTTACAAAGGAATTGTTATCGCCGGAACCGGACTTGGTCACGTTAACAAACCTTTGTACCCCGCACTCAAACGCGCACACGAAAAAGGAATTTCGATTTACATGACCGTGCAGACTTTATGGGGCTACGTGCAAATGTATGTTTACGATACCGGTCGTGACATGATGGAGCTTGGCGTTATTCCCGCAGCTAACATGCTGCCGGAAGTTGCTTACATGAAATTATGTTGGGCGCTGGGACAAACAACAGATCAGAAAAAAGTTAAAGAAATAATGCTTACTTCTATAGCTGGAGAAATTACTGAGCGTGAGCCCAGCAACGGTTACTTAATTTACCAGGGCGGCTTGCCGGAAGTTGAAGAGTTTATTTCGAAGTATGTAAAATAGTATTTGGTGATCAGTGATCTGTGGTCAGTTCTATACCAACCACCAATAACCAATCACCAACCACCAATCTAAAACTTCCATCTCGAATCAAACGCAAAAGTAATTCTCTTTGCAGAGTTCGAAGCGAAGACATACTGCATATCAGGTGTACCGAAATTCAATTCGAGAATTTTGAAATCAAAACCGATTCCCATTCCCCAATTAAACTTATCGAAACCGCCGAACGAAAAACCAGTTCTAAGAGCAAACAAACCAAGCTGCCAATCGGCTCCGAAAGAAAAGCGCGGTTTCATAGAGTTGCGCGGCTGATCGTTGAATCCTTGGTTGTAATCAAAAGCCAAAAGCATTTTGCCGGGGAAATTTCCATCCAACATTTTATCAAGTTGAATTGCAATTCCGAGACGAAGCGCAGTTGCAAGCGGCGTGGAAAAACTGCTTATATATTTCCCGCCGCCCTTTCCCGTTAAAGCATTCTTGAGAGAATCGAGCTGATCTTTGTTTGAAAGATCGTCAAGATAGATCGCTTTGTTTGACGAATACTGCGCGGCATTTTTATCCCAAGTAATACTACCGATATCCGTTACGGCAAAACCGATTGAAGTTGACTCGCTGATTCTTGCATTAAAACCAAAATCGAAACCGAAGCCTCCGCCTGCGGGAGTAGGAAACATAGAAACACTTGCGTCTTGCTTTGTCGAGGTCGAATCGAAATCATACTTCACGTGAAAATCCGGAGAGAACGCCGAGTAGGCAAGAAAATCTCCTTTGCCTGTTATAACATTTCCGTCGCCGGTTGTAAGTTGTGTGTTTACGTGATCAAGTCCTGCGTACGCATAGCCGGAAACTATATTGAACGAGACACCAAACGAAAAACTTTTGAAGAATGGAAAGATGTCCAGACTTCGTGCGTATGAAAGCGAATATTTTCTGAGCCACCAGGATTTTAGAGCGGTGTCGTTGAAGTTGAAAACTTTATTCGGAAGGTTGCCGTCAATTCCCAAATCAATAATTCCTTTGGGAAATGTTACGTTAGAGGAAATTACATCGCTGATAGAAAATGCAATCGTTCCAAATTTGTCATTTGGTTTAACCGAAACCGCAAACAGTCTTACTTCGAGATCAGAAGTGAACGTGCCGCCGTCAGCAAAAAGATCTTTCAACCTTTGTTTATCCGCAGTATTTAAGTATCTGCCGATTTTCTTTCCGGTTGAATCCGTTGTACTGTACCCGAAGAAATAATTGTATTCGTCAATGGTCATAAAATTTGTTCCGATATTCGCTGTAATATTCGGAAGCGGAAGCGGGATAATCAGCTCAACCTTTTTTGTTGAGTCTCTATATAAATTTGCCGGGTTGATTCCAAGTGAATATAGACCGAATGATGATGCCGTATAAGTTTTTGCCATTCCCATGGAGCGCGCATCGGAAGCGCCGATTGATCCGCCTTGCGAATAAATTTTTCCGCAGAAAACAAATAACAAAGCAACGAGAGAAATTTTTAAGGTCTTCATATTATTTCCCTCCTTGCGGTATAACGTGATAATTTGTTGAGCCTGAGGCGGTAATTCCAATCGTGTCGTCGGTCTTGAAACGCACGGGCTGATTTCCGGCAGCCGAAGTGTTGAATTTTAATTTCACTCTCATATAAGTTGCGCGGGAAAGTTTATCGGCGTCGGATTTCGTTGTATTAACCGTAATTGTCTGATCCGTTTTCGAAGTCACGTTTCCGTTGTTATCCGTAACCGCACCACTCACACTGATAACGGTATCTTGGTTTTGCGATTGAGGCGGAAAATACATCAAGAAATGATTGTACTGATCGTACAATTTTCCCGTAAAGCTTAAAGCCGCCGCTATTCCGTTTGAAATTTTCAACGTTGCGCCGAGTGAGTTCACATCACGGACTCTATCGCGGCTGTCTTGAGAAAGATCAATTTTCACGGAATCAGAAAACTCCGCACCGCTAATTCCAATTTCCAGCGGCAGTTCTAGTTTACTATTCCCGGAAAATTGATCGGTGTTTTTCACATCAACAGTTTTGTAATTAGGATTTGCAGTTCCTCCGGCATACACAATAAGTGAATCCGGGAATTGACTGAACTTGCCGAAGAAGTTGCTTACACTATCGGGATTAAGCGTGATGACCGTATCCGATGGCGTGATTAACGTTGAACTGAGTGTGCGCGAGCTTAATGTCATAATGCTTCGCTGACCGATTTTGTTGCGCGCTTGAACCGTGCCATTAATACTGAACTCAATATTAGCTGTTGGTTTTATATGAAGTTCTACCTTCGGATTTTTTAGATTGATCTGCTGGAACTTCAATTTGTCTTTTATGTCTTTAACATTAAGCGAGACACTGCTTCTTGTGCTGTTTACAACTGTCGGTTTAAGTTGACCGACAAATTCTTTGACGGAAAGAGAATTCAAACTTATTGTTCCGGTAACACCGTCGCCGCTTTTTACTGTTCTGTTATCCGACGTGGCGAAGACTTGAAAATTAACATGATAGCTGACTTGATTTGTCGGCGTTCCATTTAAGCTGACAATGGAATAATCTTTAAGTGAAAGGTTATTAAATAGGTTTACAGTTTGTTTTCTTGGAACCGTACTTGTGCTTGTGAATGTATTACCTTGCGGCGTTTTCAAATTGTCGATTGTGAAAGTTGCCGTTGCATCAAGATCAAGATTATTCGCGATGCTGATGTTAAGCAGACCGCCGTTCAGTTTCACATTTTGAAATTTGTTTGGCTGAACCGAATTTTCATCAATGGTAACAACCCCGTTTACCAGAATCGGAGCTTGCGGTGGAATCTTTGCGGTTGCTGCCGTAACCTGTACATCATGAAGTATGGTTTGAATCGTTAACGCTTTACTTGGAATTGTTACAACTTGGCCGCCGCTTCCGCTCGAGGAAATGTCGCATTCGAGACTAAGTTGATTCTTTACTAAAACTCCCGGCGTAATTGGAATTGATTGAACTCCCGAAGTACCCTGCGGCGGGATTACAACCGGATTAGCATGCTGTGCAATTATCTCGCCCGTTCCGGCATTCTTAATAAAAATATTGCTTATGGTCATCGCAACAGGTGACGAAAAATGATTTGTAATATTGAGATCAAGCGCGCCGGATTGAATAGTTAATGACTGAAATTCGTTTGCTACACTAAAATTTACAGTAACAGGTGCGTTGTTTATCTGCGGAACTATAATTTGAGTGCCGGGAACTAACAATGGATTGATCATTTGAGGATCAACATCCGTCGTAACAGTATCGGTGCTAATGTTAATAGTCCCAATAGTTTCTGAAGCCGATTTTGAGAAGGGTTCGATGTTCAGCTTGTCGGTAAGACCAATTTTATCAATCGACTGCGTCTGGGAATAATATAATAGATTATTGTTCGTTCCCGAAGCGTAATGACTGATCGAACCGGACTTCTTTTCTAAGATATCGAACAGTGTATAATTCTTTTTTGCAATTGGTACGTTTAACGAGACGTCCCAATTAGGCGCGGTCGGCTCCGTAGTTAAGTTACACGAAGTAACAAACACAATTAATGCCGACGTTACAAGCGCCAACGAAATAAATCCGAGTTTTGTTTTAATCTTCATTCTTACCCCGAATTAAATTGAAATAATTTTTTCTTTCCGAGATTTTGACGGCAACTTAGAAAGAATAAGTTTTAACAGCAATTGTCCGTATCACACCCACCGGAAGACACCGGAAAATTAGGACAGTACAAATAGTTGCTTCATAACGATTCATCCAGCAGAATTTCTTGCGTGATAAGCGGCTTATTTCTGAAAACAAGGTGAGAGAAAAATAAATCATGTTCGCTGCCTAAGATCCAAACTTTTGTAAACAACCTTGTCCAAATGAAAATCTGCTGAACAAAGAACATTATCAGAATTCCCATGGTGCTTGTCATGCCGACGAATTCTTCTAGAAAGAAGTAACCGCCGAATAACAACACGGGAACTATTAATAGAATTATATAGAGTGGAAATGTTAGATACAGTTTTTTTACTGTGAACTTGAACGCGCTCCACATTGCACGCCAAACTTTTTTTGAATCTTCTTTCACCAAAAGAATCTTCGCGTAGTCCGAAACAATAGAGATAAAAATGAAAAAGATAACGTGAACGGCTGCCCAAACAACAAGAATGGTGAATAATTTCGGTTCCGTGGAAACAGGTAATGAGCGGTTAAAGATTGAAGAAAACCCCACAGCTATTATTGCAAACACGATCATTTGGAAAATTAAAATGTATATCCCGAGACGCAAAAAGCGGAAAAAGAATTTTGCGCTTCCGGCAAAGAATGCTTGTGATTTGCTTTTAATGGACGAACCTTCAAAAAGTTTTAGAATGCCGCCGGAAAAGAATACGGTGAAGAAAAAGTAAAAAAATCCCAGCCATGTCATGCTGCTGATCAACGGTCTAATCATATCACCGTAATGATTCATGAAATCGTTATAGATTGTGAAATCAAAATCGTGGAATAGGTTGTACAATTCAGATCGGTTGCCAAAATTTTTTGTTATCACCGAATTAAATGTGAACGCAAGAATTAATCCGAGCAGAAGGGTTACTCCGTAAACAATTGTTACTACTCTTGTAATGACGGAGGTTTTCTTGAAGCCCTCCAAATATGATTTAAGAATATTCATTGATTGCCTCGTTCAATTAAAAGAGTGATGATAAACTTAACATTACATTTTGAACCCAGAACAAAATTTTGGCGGCGTACTTATCAAACACCCCGTTCTCCGGGTCAGTAGTTAATGTATTGTTGATCAAATTTACATCCAGCGGGATTTTGTAACTGGGATCGACTTTTGCCCAAACGACTTTGGATTTTCCAGCATATTTATATTCCATTGTTCGCGCCTGCCCGTCCCAATTTTCAAGTACTTCCTTACCGTTATCGAAATGAACGAGAACTTCCACCGGTAATTTTACTTCTCCCAGGCGATAGACAACCACATGCGATTCGTAATTCGGCTTATCGTTTTTCTTGTCAGGATAGATTTTTTTCACACTGGAACTATCATAAAACCCTTTCGCACTTCCTTTTTCTATATTGGTGATCGAGGCAAGCTTATAGTCGCACACATCGCTGCCGTAAAGCGTTTCATCGAAAAACCAATTCATGTTATCGCCGAATTTTCTGCCGAGGTTTTTATTCACAACTTCGTTTACAATCGCAATAAAATCTTTTACGCACGGGTGTTTGAATTTCCACCGTTCGAAATATGTTTTCATTATCTCATCCATTGTCGGCAAGCCAACCAATCCCTCAAGAGTTTTCAACATAACGGCAGTTTTGAAATATGTAAATGAACTGTAACCGCCAACAGTATAATCCCACGACATGCGGTAAATTTCCGCAAGTTTCGGATTAGGCATTCCAACGTAACCCTGTCGCGAAAACTCGAAATCGCCGGCATGAAAGCCGAAGCAATTGATGAAAGAAGTTTTCTCGCCGTAATACCTATCCATTATTCGCGTTTCGTAATACTGGTTAAATCCCTCATCAAGAAAAGCTTCTTCAAATTCATTTGTTGCCAGCAGCGCCATAAAATAATTGTGACCGAACTCGTGAACAGTAACCTGCTCGGGTAATTTTAATCCTTCCGGTAAATTCCAAATTGTGCCGGCTGTTATAAATGTTGGGTACTCCATTCCCCCTGAACCGATAGCATTCAACGGCGGATCGACAACCGTGATTGTTGTGTAAGGATACTTACCCAAATTTTTATCGAAGTATTCCAATGCTGCTTTCAAAGAACCGATGTATCGTTCAGTCTGGTTAAAATGTTCGGGCTGAACCATCAATTTTATTTTAACATCGCGCCATTGGTCATTAACAACTTTGAAGTAAGGAGAAGCCGTCCATGCAAAATCTATAACGTCTTCCGCGCGGTAATGATGTGTCGAGGTTCCATTCTTGTTATTAATTTTGGATTGCAGTACACCGGTTGCGCCGACAATAAAATTTGACGGCACTGTTATGTTAACATCATACGCGGCAAAGTCGGCGTAAAACTCAGAGTTTGCATGGAACTGATGACAGTTCCACTGACCTTTTTCAGCGTAACGTATTCCTGGATATTCGTAAACACCTATCTTGGGATACCACTGCCCAACCAAAAAATAATCTCCGGCAAATCCGGTGCGGGCAAAAACTCTCGGCAATTTGGATTTAAAAATAATTTCGAGCGCAATTTCTTCGTTTGGTCTAACCGGTTTATCGAGTAAAACGCGGATAACCGTTTGATCGTCTTTGTTGTCATCATCCGGCTGAATAAATTTTATTTTTGCCGTCAGATCTTCTCCGCCGATTCGTTTCATTGAGAGCACATCAACATAGCCCCATGATTCTTTCTTGGTTTCATCAAATCCCATTCCGCGCAACTGCCCGCCGGATTCTTTCATGAAGGTCGAATTTGTATTCTTGAATGCATTAAGATAAAGATGAAACTGTAATTCTTTAACGTTATCCTTAGAAGGATTTTTCCATTTCAGAATTTCTTTGCCGTCCAAGATTTTCTTTTCAGGATCAAGCTTTACCGAAATATTATAGTTACAAACTCTTTGACTGAGCGGCTGCTTAAATATTATCTGGGCACTCAACGTACTGCAAAGCAGCGAGAGAAAAAGAATAGTGATAAGAGTAGTTTTTATTTTCATGCGCGCGTACCGGTTATGATAATAATGATTTGATTCCGGCTCCAAAATCATTTTCCCGTAAACAAAAGTCAACCTGAATTCAAAATTAAATTCCACCAACTTTTTTGTGTCTTTGCATCGTTTCATTTAATAATAATTTCCCGCAGTTTTCACCACCGACACAAAATTAATCCAAAATCAGACTCTCCGTCTTAATCTAAAAATTTTTATGTTTTCCGTGATTTTGGATTCATTCTAAATGATTATTTTTGGTGTGCATTTTTTCACAAACTATTTTTCATCTGGAGGAAATACTAATGGCTGTTATGATTACTGATGAGTGCATCTCTTGCAACGCGTGCGATGCCGAATGTCCAAATACTGCAATTTATAATCCCGGTGTTGCGTATGTTCTAGGAGGTCAAGAATATGCTGCGCTCAATGAGGAACATACGTACATCGTTCCCGATAAATGTACAGAGTGCGTAGGATTTTACGATGAACCTCAGTGCATCTCCGCTTGTCCAACCGAAGCAATTGTTCCCGATCCCGAAAGAGCTGAACCGAAAGAGCAACTGATGGCTAAGAAAGAACATTTAGATCTAGTTGGAAGATGATCCTTAATACGTATGCAGATAAAAAACCCTGTGTATAACGGGGTTTTTTATTTTAAACATATGTGGAACAAGTTAAGTGTGTTATTGTAAAAAGATGAAACTCATTGATAACCAAAATGAAAATTGGGGTTCAAATATTTTTTCTGTTCCTTCTCCCTTCTTTAGCCGCCGCACAAGACCAAGCTGATACTTTATTCAAATCCGGCGATCAGCGAAAGGATAAAATGGAGATTGGCAAGTTTGTAACGCCGCAAATTTTTCCAAAGGATTCTCTTCCGGTTCAATATTTCTTTTTTGAGAGCAAAGCAAACGGGTTAAACGAAAAATTCCTTCTGAACAATAAACTGTTGATGACCGAATTAAGCGAGAATTACAAATTCAGCAAAGACGAACTAAGTAGCGGCTTGAGCGAAGACGAACTGATTGCATACGCTAATAATAAAGTCAGAACTTTAAAAATTTTATCGGATTCATACGGCGGCAGAGCTGACGTCAACTGGACAAAAATCCAAAGGATCTTGGGAATTAGCAAAAAAGCAGTAGCAATAATTTTGGCGATGATAAGTTTAATGAAGTATTAGCGGACTGCAACGGAAAAAACTCTCGGCTCAAATATTTTGTCGCTGCAACCTGCCAAGGCAGAAAAGCAATTAACCCTTTCTTGCTAATTAACACGCTTTGATTCATGAAGAATCGCTGCAACGACGGCAACAATAAAATGATTATCCTCATCAGAAAAAATCCAAAAATTTTAGCACGCATACTTTATTGTTGAAATCTTGCGGCGGCATTAAATAACCATGGTCTTCATTTTTCCAGACGGGAGATAATAATATCTTGCCCTCTGGGTTTCCTATTAAAGTATAGAAATGCTTTGCATATTTCATTATTTTTGCGGCAGTCGGTCGGTATCCATAAAACAATTATTGAACTAAGTGAAGCAATTTATTTCCTATTCATATCTAATTCTTTCCATTATCGTATTAAGCGGAAACTGCGCGATTGCTCAAGAATGGGTAAATCCAATTCCGGATGAATCCCAGATTAAAGAAGCAATTCAGACACTTCAGCTTAACAATACTATTTCGACTGACAATGAAACGGCATCTTTTTCATGGCACGATCCGATAACAAAATTTCCGGAAGATCTTTTCAAATTTGGCGTAGAAGTTTTTAATCCAAAAAATATTCCTACCATTGCCGGACTTGCCGTTCTAAGCGGCGCGCTGATGTCGGTAGATCACTCAACTTCCTCGCCATTTTACAAAAGCTATCAGACTTCATCTTCTTCACGAAGTGTGACTAAAAAAATCTCATGGCTTGGCGGAGGAGAATTTCACTTAATAGTTGCATCTCTATTCGGCGGCGCCGGATTAGTTCTCAAAAACGACAGGGCGATCAGAACCGCTCTGCAAATTGTCGAAGCAGAACTTGTATGCGGTTTAACGGTTCAACTTTTGAAGAGAGTCAGCGGCAGAGAAAGTCCTCAAAGCGCAACTACACCGCGCGGTTTGTTCAGACCATTCCCAAACTGGGGCGAGTATGCGCGCAACGAAACAAAATTCTATTCTTTCCCGTCGGGGCACTTATCAACATCGATGGCGGTTCTAACGGTAATTGCCGATAACTATCCGGAAAGTTCTTGGATAAGACCCGTCGGTTACACTGCGCTCGGAATAATAGGAATAAGTTTGGCAGCAAGAGGCTGGCATTGGTTCAGTGATTACCCGCTGGCAATTGCAATCGGTTATGCTTACGGCAAAATTATTTCCGGCAGAAACCAATTATTCTCCGATGATCAAAAAGACAAATCCAAACTCTCAGTTGTGCCCACATATATTTACGGTCCTGGACTTTCGATAAATTATTCGTTCTAAAATTCCCATCAGCATTTTTTCTTTACCAATAAATTTTTCTGTTCGTATTTTAAGCTGTGAATAAATATTATTGTTGCAATAATAAACCAGACTACCGAAATGAAACGATCATTATCAATTCTGATATTAATTGTAATTGCGGTTTCATGTACTAAAGAAGTACCGGAAGGAACCAAAAAGATTACCAAAAGCGCAGACGAAATTAATGCGGCAAAAACCGTTGAAGATTATTTCTCGGCGTACAATTCAAATGATATCGAGGGAGCGATTTCATTATGCGATCCCGATTTTAAAGAAGTGGTTCCCGATTCCGACGATGTTGTTAAACTTGACGGTCTAAGAAACGATCTCGTTCGATATAAAAAACAATACCCTGATGGAAAATGGGAAGTGAGTACCGAAGAGGTTACCGTGTCGGGCGACATGGGTTATGTTATGACGAAAGGATCATTTATGATGCCGGGGGTGAGCGCTGGAAAGTTGAATCCGGTTTATTCCGAAAGAAGCATCAGAATTCTGAAACGGCAAAAGGACGGCAAGTGGAAAATTTTCAGATACATTGCCGTGCCGATATTTACATACGACAACGATTAAACTATATCTGCCATTCAATATCTTCCCACCACTTGTACAGCATATCTTTATCGCCGTCAACTATTCCCAAGCGAGTAACTCCAAGCGGGGGCGGAAAATAGTTTACAACTGCCTGAAAAAGCATCTCTCTCTGCTGACGTGATGCAAACTGAATCATCGACAGCAATGTTGGCACATCGGAATCTTTTGCAAGCGAAATAATTTTTTCTACAGATTCTTCTCCACCGTTAAAATAGTCAAACTTTCCAATTTCACGTTTCAATGTATCCGGCGCATTTGTTCTAACGGGTGTCCCCGGACGGTAATTATCATTAATGCTGCAAGTAAATCCTTCCTTAACAAAAGTGCTGATATCTTTGTGGTTAATTTCTACAAAGCCGCTTTCTACAGTTACATTCGCATTCCGATTGTTATCCACCGAAATGGAAAACGTCCCGGCTTTATCAAGCACTGTTGAACTTGACAGCGCGATTTTGATGCTCGGCATCAACACCGTGCTAATCACCTTTATGGAACCATAATTCACTTTAACAGTGTTGTCTCCTTCTTTTGCTTTTTCCAATTCGACAGAACTGCCCGGCGACAGTTCCATTCTTCCAACATCCGGTATGTGCAGCGTAATGTGAGAAGTCTTATCAGCAGAAAGAGTTTCGCCCTGTTCCAATTTGCCGGACAGACTTATCGTTCCGTTTATGATCATATAACCGTCCAAACACTGAATATCCCATGGAGAATTATATTTTTGAAAATCATAATAGAAGTAAAACACCGCAAACAAAATTAAGGTAATTGGAATGATCACAATCTCTTTCCATTCAAACTTAGAAGTGGGGTAAGGTTTTAACAATCCGTAGCCAAGGATGGTTCTGGAAACAGCGCTTTTTCTTACGGCGCTCCGCTCGGCTTTTAATTTTTTCTCTTGAGTGATTTTTCCCTTCTTAACCTTAACATTAGGCGATTGCTCTTGAGTAACTTTCTTAGCTTCCGAAGCGCTTCTAGCCAAAAGTTCTTTTGACAGCAATTCTATAATATCTTGGGGAGGATCGACTGCATAAGGCAAAATTTTCAACCTGTCGAAAAATTTTCGAAGTTTCATGAATTCTTTGTAGCAAGACTCGCAGCTATGAAGATGCGACTCAATTTCCTTCTTTGTTTTACTATTCAGTTCATTATCAATAAAACAGTGGAGATTTATTTTAACTTCTTCACAGTTCACAGACTTAACTTCCCTATTAGATATTCTCTGGTTTTAATGAGCCGGGTTTTTATTTCATCAATCATTAATTCGGGTAAATATGCATTGATGCCGCTGTATGAATACCCTTCCAAATCGTGAAGGACAAAAATCACACGGTCTTCTACAGAAAGTGCAATGATTAATTCTTCAAGGTCTGTTAGGTCGGCTGTGTTTTTTTTCTTGTACTCCCCGCGGGTTTTCTCGTCGTGAATTCTAAACAATTCCTCTATTGCCAACCGTATTGCAATGCTTTTTATCCAATGAGCAAAAGATTCCGATTCGTCAAAATGTTTTATCTTATCCCAAGCTCTTAAAAAAGTCTTAACTGAAAAACTTTTTGCGTCTTCCAGATCGGCAAGCAGTCTATAGGATACGGCAAAAACATTTTTCAAATTGATTGTGCACAGTTCAAGAAAAGCCTGTTGCCTTCCTTGCTTCGAAAGTCCAATAAGGTAAACAATATAGTTTGTATTCTCGCTCAAAGTAAACCGTTCAATTAACAATTGTTACTTGAATGCCGCTGCTGTCCACTTTTGCGATTGCCCTAACATTGGTAATACCGTTTCTTCCGGTCATTGTACCGACGCCGCTCAGATTTACCATGTTCTGTTTCGCCACAAAATTGAATGTGCCATCCGGAGTTTTTCTATACTTATCGGGCAAAATCCAACTTGCGTATGACGAACCTCCGCCTTGACCGGAAGATTTTTCATGATACTGCTGAATATTATTGCCTATCTCATATAAAGTTGAAATAATCTGGTTCCGGTTGGAGTCCTGTTGATTTGATTGATAAATACCCAGCGCGAAATATCCCGCAACCAACAAAGCAACAACTATGAATATAATTACTATTATTCTTTGAATGTTCACAACAATTTACCAGTGTGTTTGTTTCAGCAAACAATTTGTGATCCTTACTATGCAATTTCACAAAATTTACGATAAGAATAAACCTCATTATGCATTCGGACAGCACTATAAATTCGTTTCAATTCAATTTTATGATAGGAAACAGTTCTACTTGTGATAAAATGAACCGATTGATTTAATCGGAATTGCTTATTACGTTGTGTCACCGGTTCGGTTGTTTTAGTCTATCTGCTTGAGTAACGTGGAATATTCATACCAGGAGGAAATAAAAATGTCCCCATCGAAAAGAAACTTCAGTTTTTCGGAATCGCCGGAACCGCACAAAGAAAGAACAAAAAAAATTTTGAAAACTCACCCCGAAGTTAGAGAGTTGATATCAAGAAACGCCGGCAGTATATTTTTTGTTATAGGAATAGTTGCGCTGCAAATAGTAATTGCCGTTTTGCTGAGCAACCAGCCGTGGTGGCTTGCTCTGATTGCCGCTTATCTCATCGGAGCTTTTGCGAATCATGCGCTGTTTGTTCTCATACATGAATGTTCTCACAATCTTATTTTCAAAAACCGTTCTCTAAATATGATTGCCAGCATAATTGCAGATCTCCCAAACACAGTCCCGTCTGCAATTTCATTTAGAAGCTACCATCTTAAACATCATTCGTTTCAAGGCGATTATTATCTCGATGCCGATCTTGCCAGCAGATGGGAAGCAACTCTGGTAGGCGGTACATTCATCGGCAAAGCGATGTGGCTTTTGCTTTTTCCGGTTTTTCAAAGTTTACGCCCGCCGAGACTGAAAGAAATAAAATTTATCAACTGGTGGACAATCTTAAATTGGGTCGTTGTTTTCGGTTTCGACGTATTCATTATTGTTTACTTCGGATGGATTTCGCTTCTCTATTTGATCGCTTCACTTTTCTTTGCCGTCGGTCTTCACCCTCTCGGCGCAAGATGGATTCAGGAACATTACCTTACATCCCCGCCGCAAGAAACGTACAGTTATTACGGTCCGCTTAACGTTGTGGCGCTGAATGTAGGTTTTCATAATGAACATCACGATTTTCCGTCGGTGCCATGGAATAAGCTGCCGCAATTAAAAAAAACCGCGCCGGAGTTTTATGACAGTCTTGCGTCTCACAGATCTTGGACAAAATTGTTATTCAAATTTTTATTCGACTCGAACCTTTCTCTTTTTTCGCGCATGTTGAGAGAAAACCGCGGCGGCATTACAAATGCAACCGAATAATTTTGTTAATTTGTTTTTTCAAAAACATGAAAGGAAACAATTTTGAATAAACCCCTCATCGAAAAATTGGCGGCTCTGGATAAACTAAATCCTTCAACAAAACAACTCTGGGGGAAGATGTCTCCTCAGCATATGGTGGAACATCTAATTATGGCAGTAACAATTAGCAACGGCAAATTGAAAGTCGAATGCTTTAACCCGCCGGAGAAAATTCCTGTTCTAAAAAGATTTCTACAAAGCCCGCGGCCTCTACCGCAACTATTTATTAATCCGCTTATCGGTGAGAAGTTGCTGCCTTTTCAATACAAAAATTTGGACGAAGCAAAATCCGTTTTGCGAACGGAAGTTGAAGATTACTACACATTTTTTGATGACAATCCGAATACCGTATTGATTAACCCTACATTTGGCGAGTTGAACAAACACGAATGGGACATCTTCCACGAAAAACATTTTACACATCACTTCCAACAGTTTGAAATTGATTCATAACTAAGAATAAATATCAAAGACATGCAGAGTAAAAAAATTTTGTCCCTTGCACTTTTGATTTTAGCTCAA
Organism: Bacteroidota bacterium; assembly: GCA_021820065.1. GTDB lineage: Bacteria > Bacteroidota > Ignavibacteria > Ignavibacteriales > Melioribacteraceae > Fen-1258. Next base: position 57,681 of record JAKAEE010000012.1, read on the forward strand.
TCTCTTTCCGCCCAACGATTGATTGATTACGTCGATCCGTTCATCGGCACCGGCGGACACGGGCACACATATCCCGGCGCAACACTTCCGTTTGGAATGATTCAGCCTTCGCCCGATACCGACACGCAAGGGTGGGATTGGTGTTCCGGCTATCATTATTCCGATCACTCGATCATGGGTTTCAGTCACACACATCTTTCCGGAACAGGCGCTACTGATTACGGGGATATTTTATTTATGCCGACAGTCGGCGAGCTAAAATTTGAACCGAGATCAAAAGACAAACCCGGCGAGGGCTACCGATCGGAATTTGCTCACAAAAGTGAAAAAGCTTCACCCGGTTATTACAGCGTTCTGCTGGATAGCTACGACATCATTGCGGAATTAACATGTTCGATGCGTGCGGCGATTCATCGTTACACTTATCCCGCAACGAACAAAGCAAACGTGATCATCGATCTCAAACATGGATTGGACGACAACTGCGAATCGTACATAAGATTTGTCGGGCAAAATACAATTGAAGGAATGCGGAGATCGCACGGCTGGGCGCAAGACCATACATTTTATTTCGTCGCGGTATTTTCAAAACCGTTCGAAAGTTTCGGAACTGTTGCCGACGACAAGGCGACAGACGGAAACCGTCAAGCAAGCGGTAAAAATTTGAAGGGATATATTCGCTTCAAGACCAAAGATCAGGAACAAATTTTAATCAGGATTGGAATCTCGGCTGTTGGAATTGACGGCGCGAGAAAAAATCTTGAAAAAGAAATTCCGGATTTCAGTTTCGATAGAGTGAAAATGTCTGCCGAAAAAATTTGGGAGAAAGAACTCGGCAAGATTAAAGTGGAAACCAAGAACGAAGATTTGAAAAAAATATTTTATACCGCGCTTTACCATGCTTTGATCACTCCGAATATGTTTACCGATGTTGACGGAAAATATTTCGGAATGGACCGGAAGATTCATCTCGCGAAGGGATTCCACTACTACACTGTTTTTTCTTTATGGGATACGTTCCGCGCCGAACATCCGTTGTTTACTCTTATCGATCCTAAACGTGACGGAGATTTCGTAAAAAGTCTTCTCGCTAAATATGAAGAAAGCGGTCTTCTGCCGGTGTGGGAACTCGCATCAAATGAAACGTGGTGCATGATCGGTTATCATTCCGTGCCCGTGATTTTTGACGCTTACATGAAGGGTATCCGCGGCTTTGATGTTAACGAAGCGCTTACCGCTATGGAAAAGAGCGCCGAACGCGATCAACACGGACAGCGGCTGTACCGCGAGCGCGGATTTATTCCAGCCGATAAAGAAAATGAATCCGTTTCAAAAACTCTGGAATACTCTTACGACGATTGGTGCATTTCGCAATTTGCAAAGGCAATCGGGAATAATAACGACTACGAAAAATATAATCAGCGTTCGCTCTTCTATAAAAATCTTTTCGATAAATCCACTGGATTCATGCGTGGAAAAATGTCCGACGGGTCATGGATCGCTCCTTTCGAACCGAAAGCGGTAACGCAGCAATACACCGAAGCGACCGCATGGCAGTATGATTTCTTTGTTCCGCAGGATGTGAAAGGGTTGATTGATCTGTTCGGCGGCAACGAAAATTTTATTAAGAAGTTGGATGAAATGTTTGCCGAATCGGATCAACTGCAAGGAAGATTTCAAGCCGATATTTCCGGGTTGATCGGACAATACGCGCACGGCAACGAACCTTCTCATCACGTTGCTTATCTATATAATTATGCCGGCGCCGCATGGAAAACTCAAGAACGCGTGCGCGATATTATGAATCGCCTTTATACATCGAAGCCGGACGGACTTTGCGGCAACGACGACTGCGGACAAATGTCGGCATGGTACGTTTTTTCAGCAATGGGATTTTATCCCGTTTGTCCCGGACAAAATATGTACGTTATCGGCTCGCCGGTGTTTGATAAAGTGACGATCAATTTGGAGAACGGAAAAAAATTTGTGATCAACGCTACCAATGTTTCCGATCGGAACAAATATATTCAGTTTGCGGCGCTGAACGGAAAAGCGTTCACGAAATCTTTTATCACTCACGATCAAATTATGAACGGCGGAGAACTCACTTTTGTAATGCGGGATAAACCAAACAAACTTTGGGGTTCCGATAATTCGGGTATGTTTACAATGCGTCCGGTTGATAGCGGCGTATTGTTGCCGAATGTTTCTGCCAGAGGCGAAGTGTTTTACGATTCGATTTCCGTTAAACTTTCCGCTCAGACGCCCGGTACAAGGATACGGTACACAATCGACGGCGATGAGCCGGATTTCGATTCCCCGATTTATGAGGGACCGATCATTCTCCAAAACACGGCAGCTGTAAAAGCTTTTGCTTACATAGATAGTGACCGGCGCAGTTTTACAATGTCTTCCGATTTTACAAAATCAAAATTTCCGCCGGCTGTTTATAGCAATCCGTTTAGCGAGCGATATACCGGCGGCGGAGCGATGGCATTGACCGACGGAAGATTCGGAACAACAAATTTTCAGAATGGCGAATGGCAGGGCTTCGAAGGAACAGACCTCGAAGCGGTGATCGATCTTACAAAATCCATCAACATAAAAAATCTTTCCATTGGTTTCTTGAACGACCCGAACGTTTGGATTTTTCTACCGCGTGAAGTTGTCTTCTCGGTTTCCAACGACGGAAAGAATTTCAAGCGCGTTGCCGACATAGTTAACAATGTTCCCGTTGATAACACGACACAAATGATAAAGAGATTTTCCGCTCAGATAGAAAATGTTCTGGCGCGGTACTTAAAAGTGTTTGCGAAAAATATCGGCGTTTGTCCGCCATGGCACAAAGGCGCCGGCAGTAAAGCGTGGATTTTTGCGGATGAGATTGAGATAAAGTAATTGTTTAACTAGTAATAGTTCACGAACGTAATGAATCCGCTTCTTGTTTTTTCTCTTGATGTGATTAAATCATTTGCAGATTGAATAAACAAAATTGATTTCATTTTTTTTGCCATAAGTACACACACTTGCGGATTTCAGTCCGTCCAAAGTTACCCATTTGTTGACTGCTGTTGCCTTTTCCCCGTGGGAGAACAAAAATCTTCTTAACATCGAATCCAAAATTTTCGGCAAATTCCGAGAGAATTAAATCTACCGGAATCTCCTCGCCGCCATATCTAACGTTATCATTAACCATAACACAATATCCACCCTTCTTTAAAACTCTTGCCATCTCAAAAACCACAAAACAAAGCTCTAGAAAATAGTTTCTAACCATTCGAGGAATGTTATTGTTATTGAGCTTATTAAGCTTGTTCAGTTCATCAAGGACTGAATTTACTTCATTCATTGCGGCCGACGAATTATAAACATTTAGCACATTCGCGAATGTTGTTCCTCTTCCAAGGTCTGTGTACAATTGATATAGATAGTCCAACTTTTCTTTATTTTCAACGGTGCATGACAACAATTCTTGGCGCAGTTCTTTTACTTTTTCGTTATCACACCCTAGATAAGCCAATTCTAACGCATATGTTCGTGTGTAGTCATAGCGGTTACAATAAGGAGGAGACGTTATTATGAAATCAAAGAAATCATCATTCATGTGAGGAAGTTCTTCAAGACAAGTTCCTTTGATTAATTTAATATCTTTAGGAACAAATTTATTACTATTGCTATAATTAAAAAGAGAATCGTTCTGTGGCGACATATCAGAAACGATTTGAGATAATTTATGCTTTAACGCTTGATCAAACGGGATTATTTTTCCCTTGTTAAAAGGTTTGCCATTTAAATCTCGTTTAGAGCGATAGTCCCATCGCAAATATTGACCATCTTTTCTAGTGTAACTAAGTTCTTCCAATATTGAAAATGCAGTGAATCTTAAAACGGTTTGTATCTTTTCGTTCTTAACAGTGCTGATATATGTTAAAAATTTATTAAGCGCTATTTCTGTTTCGTCTGGAAAAGCATCTTGAGTAATGGAAAGATGATTGAAGTGAGTTTTGGTTTCCTTTATTTTTTTTAGTTCTATCCAAAGCTTTTCAATGCTTTTTTGAAATTCTATGGGATTGATCTTTTGTAATGCTTCTCGTGCTTCAACAACAAAGATACCTACTGGCAACAATTCAATTCCATGAGTCTCCCAACCAAGCGATTGTCCTGCAAACAGTGTTGTGCCTACTCCCGCGAAAGGGTCTAGTAGTCTTCCGGGTTCGTTGTAATATTCAGTAAGAAAATATTTAACAAGAGCTGAGGAAAAGCCCTCTTTATACTTGAACCAGCGGGAAACCGGCTCTTCTTTGTTTGCCTGGAAACTTACGACTTGTCTATTAAAATTGTATGCTTTCTCAAACCTGTTGGAAAACCTTTTAAAGAGTTTTTCCCGCTCGCTTTGAAACAAATCAGTTAATTCATACATACACTTAAGCTATTTAGTTAAAAGCAATCACTCCAAACAGAGAATATCAAAAGGATGAGGTTTATTCAATTATACGTCATCGTAGAAATTAAATCCCACTTCAAACATCCGCAATTTGGAGATTATTAGGAAAGTGAAACCTTCGAGAGTGCTGTTTAACAACCTCGAAGGTTTCCACAGCAGAAACTACCTTGGCCAAAGCCATCCGAATACACCCGCGGTTAGCAGCGCGTAGATCAACCCGTCGAATGTCATTTTTATCGTTGAACTCCATGCTCGTCCGTACCAAATCGAAATGGGCCAATAAGCAAAGGTGTAACCCATAAATGCGGTTGCGCCGATGAATCTGAAAACTTGAAGGTACGTAGCGCCAACAGCTAATGCATGACTAGCAATGTACGCTGCAAAAAATCCCACAACAATTGAATAAATGAACCACAACAACAACGGTGCACTCATTTTCCATTTGCCGTTCGGTCTTACAGTTACAAACATAACGGGACCTTTGCTGAGCTTCTCGGAAAACTCTGGAGACTTCATTTCTTTTCCGTCCGCCGCGCGCGGCATCATATAATCGCCTGGAGGAATATTGAACGGACGGAGCGCGTCCATCACTTTATCTTCGTTTGGTACTTTAAGATAATCGTTTTTATGCCACGGCATTGCCATGTGAATTACCGAACTGACAATGAATACAACCACTGCCGATAAAAGTATCGGCAGCCAGAGAGCTGTTAATTCCGTCATGCTGATTCTCCTTTTGTTTATTAATATTTTTTGCGGGTAAAATACAATAAGTGGAAGCGTTAACAACTTAACGAATTGAAGTTTATCGCTCAAGAAATTTTTTTCTCATTTAATGTTGCGTTTGATTGTGCGGGGCGGCGGACTCAATTTGAATGTGCGGTATTTAAGAGGGTGTGTGAAAATAGGGCGTCAAGAGAATTTTGGTTTCGTTTTTAAAATAAAATCGAAATATTTTTTCAACAAAACCGAATTATCACACACCTCCTAAACACAGAAGCTCACCCGATCAAGAAAACCAGGTGAGCTTTAAAAGAAAATTTATTTCCGGGAATTACAATTGTGTGCGGTTGAATTTGGAAAGGCGTCGTTGAAACTCAAACCTCTAAATTCTTATCCGAAAAAGATCGAATAAAAAAGAAATCCAACCGTGAATAAAACAGTAAAGCCCAAGATAGACATCAATAAATAGAAAGCGATATCATTCAACTTGTTTTTCGGTTTATCTACTTCTGCTGCCATTGTTCTAACTCCGTAAAAAATAATGCTGAAATTTGACGCCGAAAAGATAATTAATTTTTAAGGAAAATCTGAATTGAATTGGAGAAAATCTTCGGCTGTGAATTAAAATGTTATTTGAGATTTAAGATTAGTTCTTTAATTTGCGCCGAACTTTAATCAAGCGAGCAATGGCAGACAAACCGAAAAAAACTGAACTCGTCCGCGGATTAACACTAACTGCCGCGGTAATGCTTGTCGCTGGTTCAATGATAGGCTCGGGTATTTTTAGAAAGCCCGCAACGATGGCAGACCAACTTGGCTCGCCGGAACTTCTAATTTTTGTATGGATTGCAGCCGGACTTATCACGTTTATCGGCGCGCTCTGCAACGCAGAAATTTCCGGTATGATCGACGAGACGGGCGGTCAATACATTTACTTCCGAAAAATGTACGGAGATTTTACTTCCTACCTTTACGGATGGTCAACCCTTTCTGTAATTCAAACCGGAAGCCAGGCAGCCATAGCTTATGCTTTTGCTGAGTATGTCGGTTACTTTGTAAAATATCCGCACGTGTCTCAATCATTACAAAACTTTACTTTCTACATGCCGCTCGTTGGAGAGATTCATCCGTTTGTAGATTTAGGAACCAAAATTGTTGCGATACTATGCATAGTTTTTCTTACGGGCGTAAATTATATCGGCGTGATGATTGGCGGCGCGGTCCAAACCGCTGTCTCTTACTTGAAAATAATTGTCATAGTATTGATTGCGGTTTTACTTTTGACCATGGGCAACGGAAGCGTTTCGAATATCTATACTCATTTCACTATGCCGCACAAATCGTTAGCAAGTTTGATTGCTGTTATCGGGCTGTCTTTCTCCGGCGCGTTTTGGGCATACGATGCATGGAACAATCTTACATTTGTTTCCGGCGAGGTAAAAAATCCGCAGCGAAACGTTCCGCTTGGTCTGCTGTACGGAACATTAATAGTGATCGGCGTTTATGTTTTAATAAACATTGCGTTTCTTTACGTGTTACCGATTAATGTAATGGCGAAGTCGCCACTTGTTGCAGCAACAGCCGCGCAAACAATATTCGGCAATAATGGCGCTTCGGTAATTTCTCTCGTTGTAATAATTTCAACATTCGGAGCGCTGAACGGCAGCATTCTCGCGACTGCCCGTGTTCCATTTGCGATGGCGAGAGCAAATGTATTTTTCAAAGGTCTGGGTAAAATTCACCCGAAGTTTGGAACGCCGCATGTTTCGCTAAACTTGCTCGGTTTTTGGTCGTGCGTGCTTGTTCTCTCGGGTTCATTTGATACAATTACAGACTACGTCATGTTCGCTTCATGGTTGTTTTATATGATGGGCGCTTTAGGCGTGCTGGTGCTTCGCAGAAAAATGCCGGATACAAACCGACCATACAAAGTGTGGGGGTATCCATATACGCCGTTGCTGTTTGTCGTTTTTGCTTTTCTATTCTTGGTTAATTCAATTGTGTCCGATACTCAAAACGCCATGATGGGATTGATTTTGGTTTTCTCAGGATTGCCGTTTTATTTCTTCTGGAAATACAGAAAGAGTTTTTGATGCGGTGTTTTTCGTACGGGCAGTTTACTTAAAAATTAAGTAGAGAAAATAAATGATGGCGCAAAACATTGAGAATGTGATAATTCCAAGCGAAACATAAAGCAGCATCATTAAAGGCGGTGTTTTAACCAAAACGTTCGAATTGTTTTCTTTTGTTTTAAAGATCACGTTTTAATCCCCCTAATTTTCTTTGCCGAATTTTTCTTCGTATCTCTGGATTGATTCCAGAATAATTTTATAAGCTTCCTCTTTTCCAACAATTTTTTCTACAACAACGTTCTTGTGTTCTAATTTTTTATAGTCTTCAAAGAACCTTTGTAGTTCTACCATTGAGTGAGGCGGCAGATTGCGCAAGTCGTCAATGTAGTTCACCGAAATATCATTCTTTGCGACGGCAATTATTTTTTCATCCTTCTCTTCGTTATCAACCATGGTCATCAGCCCGATAACTTTTGCTTCTATCAAGCAAAGCGGGTCAACTTCAACGGAACAAATTACAAGAATATCGAGCGGATCTTCGTCGTCGCTTACGGTACGCGGTATGAATCCGTAATTTGCAGGATAGTGAACTGCGGAAAATAAAACGCGGTCCAGCCTCAGCAGACCGCTTGTTTTATCGAGTTCGTATTTCGCTTTTGATCCTTCGGGTATTTCAATTATAGCATTAACTACGGCTGGAAAATTGCTGCCGTAACTTACATCGTGCCATGGATTGAAGTACTTAACAGTTTTGTTTTGGGCCATCGTAAACTTTATTTATTCTTTCCCATTCGCAGCAATGGTGAATTAGTCTGCGCTTAACCTTCTTAAACCTTTTTTTGCAATTTCACTTTTAGGATTCAATTTCAAAACTTGTCTGTACCATTTAATTGCCTCATCAAAATTTTGTAGTTGATGGTAGCTCACGGCAATCATCTCGGTCGTTCCAATGTCGTTAGGTTTATATTGAAGCACTCTTTTCAAATAAGGAATTGCGGCGTTATAATTCTGTTTGTCAAATGCACGTCTTCCTAAGAAGAAATTGGCAACAAAAACTTCATCTTTGTACTGCTTTTCTTTTCCATCCGCAAGACGCAAGACATTATTAAATAGGTCGGAAGCCTGCTCTGTGGAATCCAATTTGGTGTAAGTTTGTGCAAGCCAGTATGTTGTCGCAAATGTTGTATCGACCAACTTTTTAGCTTTTAGAAATGCGCGCCTCGCTTCATCATATTGCCCGTCTTGGAAGGCAGCAAAACCCATGTAACGATAAGCCGGCTCATAAGTTGAATCAACTTGGGTTTTAGCTTTGTAATATTTTATTGCAAGTGTATTCTGCTTGTTTCTAAAGTAAGTGTTTGCCATTTCCATGAAAAGTCCGGATTGGGTGCTGTCTTTCTTAACGACTTTCTCAAAATATTTTATAGCAAGGGAATCTGCCTGTAAGTTTTGATAAGCGTATCCGGCATTCTTAAGATCACTAACCGTCATTTGAGAGTCTGGAATTTCTGCGTAGTACTTTGTTGATTCCTTAAAATATTCCAGAGCTTTTTTTGTTTCAAGTGAATCCGGCTTGCCTCCGCCATTTCCGTTGGAATGATCTCTTGTTAAAATTACTCCCAGTGCGTAAGATGAAATTGCGGCATCCTTTTTTAACTTTACATCATCCGGATATTTTTTCAATCCTTCAAGCGCATAAGTGTGCGCTTTTTCATAATTGGTTGTCTCAAGAAAAGCTTTCGTCAATCTTTCGTATGCTTCTTTTGTCTGATCGATCGCGATATATTTTTCGTACAGTACGGCGGCATCGGCGAACATTTTTGCCTGGTAAAGGATTGATGCAGCATCAACGTACGCTTTTGCATTCTTAGGATCTAACGCTATTATTTTCAAATATTTATTTACTGCTTCGGTATATCTTTTTTGTTTAACCAAAAGTTCTGCGGATTTAAACTTCAGCGGCACATCAAGTGAATCCATTGTTTCCGCTTGAGCATAATTTGAAAGGGCAAGTTCTGCAACATTCATCTTTGCGTAAGCATCGCCAAGATATTCGTAAAGACGTTTATCAACAAGATTTTTTTCGCGCAATTGAATTAGGAGTTTCAAAGCTTCGGTAGGAGGCTCGTTATCCAACACTTCTTTTGTAATTGTTAATGCTTTGCTATAGTCTTTGTCCTTGATCGCTTTTTCAGCATCGCCAACTTTGCTTTGCGCGTTTATATTGAAAAGCATTGCAAAATAAATTCCAAAAAGTATAAGGGCTGTTCTTTTCATTTTTTACCGCCGATTTAATTCACCATTTTTACGGGAACCGTAGCCGGTCCCAAATTATGTTTTGAAACAATTTTTTGACCTTCAAAGCTGGTCAAGAATGTTGCAAAGCCGGAAGCTAAACCGATTCCAACTTCATTTATAAAAATTGATGTAGTTCTTACTAACGGATATGTCTGGCTAACCAGGTACGCAGTATAAGGTTTGTAATATAATATGTCAGTCTGACTTCTCATGATTCCCACTTCCAAAACTTTTATGCCTTCAACATTTTCCAAGGTGTTTAAGCCGACAAATCCTAAACTTTTTCGTGTTGATTTAACTTTCTGAATAACCTCTTCTTCACTTTTAACTATAGAAACTTTTTGAGGTTCCTTGTTCCCGAGCACACTCGTTTTTAGATATTCATAAACGCCGGAATTAGGTTCAGGGACAAACACTTGGAAACCCATTGTCTGTCCCGTGAGTATTTTCTTTATGTCGTCCATCGTTAAATTTTCTTTCGATTCACTATTACTTACAATTGGTACAACCGCATCGTAGCAAAACTTAAAAGTACGCATGTCGGATTTTGTTCTTTCAAAATAGGACTTTTCTTCAGCATTCAAAGTTCTTGAACTGATGAAAAGAGTTGCTTCGCCGTTCAGGACATCGGCAATGCCTTCTCTCGCTTTAACCGTAACTAAATCGATCTTGCTGTTGGGATAAAGCGTGACAAATGTATCTCTCTCCGCCTTAATAACGTTGTAAAGAGATTCATCTACATAGCATTTCAAAGAGCCTTTGATAGGCGAAAGTTCTTTTTCTTTGCATCCGGCAAATACCAGTAATGCCGCTGAAAAAGAAAGCAATAATATTCTTTTAATTCTCTTCGTCATTCCGTTTGTTTTTAAATAACGTTGATATAATTCTGAATAGTCCGTACAAGATAAGAACAACCCCCATCATTACCTTAAACTGAACAGGCAAGTATGAGGGCATTAAGTTCGTAAACAATATTCCTAACCCAAGTAAAACAA
>JAKAEE010000065.1 GCA_021820065.1 Bacteroidota bacterium
TGCGAACCGAAATGTTTTCTGATAAAACTAATCTCGTCATGGTCTGCGCGACTTCCCGTAAAATAGAAAACGAAATTAATTTCTCTTTTCATCCGCTCGATCAGTTCAACAAATTTTTCCAACGACCATTTATTTTGGCATTTACCTGCACCAACATGAAAACCAACTACAAGTTTACCCTCGCCGTGCAATGTTTTCAAAAATGAATTCGCAAACTGTTTGTCTTCATCATTGAAAGATATGCTTGACCCATAGTTTTTCGTTTTGATTCCAAACGGTCGGACTATATCCAAAATAAAATCCGAAACGTGAGCATCGGGACATTTCTTCCAGTTCAAATCTATTGCATGAGTGAAAACAAAAGCATTCTCATTAATCTTGCCGTTCAGCGATCTCGGTCCAATTTTAATTTTTGCTTTAGATAAGCCGGCAAGTATATTGCTTGTCGCCGAGACAGCAACGGTCGCCGGTACTATGGCAAGATCATACTCACGTTTGAGTAAACTTTTCAATCGCAGATAATATTCCGGATTGATCAAATTTTTCTTTTCGAAAACAAACAGCTCGTCAATAAACTCGTTCTGTGTTACCGCATAATAGTTTTCCGGACTGGCAAGTAACGTGGTTCTAACTCCGGGGAGTGACTCTTTAATTGCGCGGAACAGAGAAACGCTCGCAAGCATGTCGCCAAATTGATTGTGCTGCCGGATTACCAAAATATTTTTCGCTGAACTAATTGAATCTAAACTTTGCGGGACGGCAAGCAGAAATTTTTTGAGAATGCTGGAAGTGGACTTTCTAAAAAAATCTCTTGATGACATTAAGAATTATCTTTTGAATTGTCGGTCTTTTGTGTTTTTATTTCTTCGAAATGTGCTTCGATCACATCTTCTTTCTTAACCAAATATTTTGATTGTTTAACCGGTGTTTCTTTCTGCATACTTTTTTTGTTGTACGCAGTCGAGATGTTGAAAACGCCTTTGAAAAACTTCACAACCAGGTAAACAATAATCCCCCAGAAAATCAATCTAAATAAACTCATCGTTATCCTTTGGGTTCGGGGTTCAAATATTCAATGAAGCCCCTGTCCTCTCTAAAAATTTGCGTGTAAAGTTCCTCAAAGTCTTCGTCTCGGTTCACAAAATCTATATCCGTTGTATTTACGATAAGCAATGGAGTAGTGCTGTATTTGAAAAAGAAATTGTTGTACGCTTCGGAAAGTTCGGTTAAATATGCTCGCGTTAAATTTTTTTCGAATTGTCTTCCGCGCGATTTTATGTTTGCCATCAAACGATCGATGCCCGCTTGGAGAAAAATTACCAAATCCGGTTTGGGAATTTCTCTTTCGAGAAGAGGAAAAATATTTTCATAAAGTTTAAGTTCTTCGCCGGAAAGATTCAGGTAAGCAAAAATTTTATCTTTTTCGAAAATGTAATCCGAAACGATATACTTTGAGAAAAGCTCTTGTTGACTTAATTGCTGCTGCTGTTTGTAACGGTTGATAAGGAAAAACATTTGCGTCTGAAACGCATAGCGTTTTCTGTCGTTGTAAAATTTTTCGAGGAATGGATTTTCTTCGAACTGTTCGAGAATCAAATTGGAAGAGAGTTTTTCGGAAATTCTGCTGGCTAAAGAAGATTTCCCGGCTCCGATAACTCCTTCGATTGCTATGTATCTCAATTCCGCCATTTAACTTATCCGGAAATTTGTTTTGCAAATTATGTGAGACTCGAATTTGGGTAAAGGAAAATCTTTCATCTTAATCTGAAGAACCGGGTGAACAAAATCCGGCGCAATTTCAATCATCGGCACAATTACAAAATCTCTCTTCACGACTTCGGGATGCGGGATAACCAAATCATCACTATTATAAATTAAGCTATTATAAAAAAGAATATCAATATCTATCTCGCGCGGTCCCCATCTGAGAGTTGGTTTTCTGCCAAGTGAAGTTTCAACCGATTTCACATAGCAGAATAATTCTTCATGTGTATAAGAACTCTCTATACTAACAACCGCGTTCAAAAAATTTTCTTGTTCAACTTCTCCGTACGGCGTTGTTTCGTAAATTGAAGAACATTTGGTTACACTGCACTTTTCATTTTTGTCAATCAAATCAACGGCTTGCAAAATAAAATTGTGCTTATCTCCTTTGTTGGAACCGATTCCTAAAAAGATATTATTTGCCATTTTCTTTAATTACTTCCGCTTCCACCCAATCGATTACACCGCCTACCGGCGCGTGATGTTTTCTTACTCTCACGGCAATTTTTTGAATACCGGCATATTTCGTCAACAGCGCATCGGCTATAACCGTTGCCAAAGTTTCGATGAGATAATATTTCTTTTCGTGAATCAATTTATTGATATACTTATATACGTCTTCATAGTTGATTGCAAGTTTCAGGTTATCTTTTTTCGCGGCTTCGGAAAAATCCGTATAGATGTCAACGTCGGCTTCGAATCTGCCGCCCATGTTTTGTTCTTCCTGAAGTGCGCCGTGATAAGCGTAAAACGATGCGTTCTTGATTCTAATTATGTTGGTCATCTAAGCTGCAAAATTTTTTCTTGTTGTGAAATAATTTTTAACTTTGGTAAAGTTAGCAAATAAAATTCCAATTAGCACCAAAACACTTCCGAACAATTCTCTAAGACTTAGTTTCTCGTCAAGAATTAGCCAGCCAATTAGTACGGCAATGATCGGTGTTATCAAGGTTGAAAGAGAAAGGAGAACAACATTAATCTTTTTCATCAGCCAGTAATAAGTTGTAAATGCAATGCTTGTTCCAAAAAATCCTAGATAGAGAATCGAACCGATTGCATTAGCATTGAACAGCCAGTTTGTTCGATCTTCTAAGAAGAATCCAAAAACGGTCATGCTGATTCCGGCAATGACGAGCGGAACAAAATTCATTGCAAGCGGATTCAATTGCCCTCCGTATTTTTTAAGGTGTACTGCAATCCAACCTTGAATCGAAGCGCTGAGCAAGACTGCAAGCATTCCGAGCAAGTAACCGGAAACATCCATGATAAGATCTTCTGAAAATATTATAACAATCCCCCCGAAGCCGATTACTGATCCCAAAATTTGATCTCTGCCTACCGCCGACTCAGGAATAAATATTTTCGAAAATAGAATTACAAAAAAAGGCATGACAGCAAAAATAATTGAAGTCAACCCGGATGGGATAAATTGTTCGCCCCAGTAAACCAATCCGTAAGGAATTATAAATGAAAAAAATCCAAGGATAAGATAGAGTTTAACCGAATGTAAATCTTTCTGCAGCGTAATTTTTCGAAACTTCATCATAAGGAAAACAAAAACAGCAGCCGATGAAAATCTCAACCCGGCTGAAAAAATCGGAGTGAGAGAATCCAGACCAATCCTAATTGCCATCCACGTTGAACCCCAGATCAAACAAATTAGAACGTAACCGCTAAAAACTTTTAGGCTTTCGTTTTTCAACCGTTCACCTTTAGAGCAATAATTCCAAGTGAACGACCGGAAAGTTTTCCGTCGCGTCGATAAGAATGAAGCAAATTTTTTTCTTCAAACGAACAGAGCGGCGATTGCTCTACTTGGTTTGTTTGGACTCCGAAATTGTAAATCATATCCAGATTCGCTCTTGCAACATCCAAATATATCTTATTGTTTTCATAGCGAAGATATTTTTTGTCGAACTGCTGCGCAATTTCTTCACCAACCTCATAGTTCTTCTGCGAGATGGAGGGGCCCACATAAACAATCAAATCGTCAGCTCGAGAATTATATTCTTCCTTCAGCCGAATCAATGTTTTTTTCAATATTTTTTTTGTTGTGCCTCTCCAGCCTGAGTGAACTGCGGCAATTAAACGATTCCGCTTATCATAAATAAAAATTGACGTGCAGTCAGCCGTGGAAATTGCAAGTCCAATTCCCGGTTTAGCAGTTATCATCGCGTCGCTCTCGCCAATTAACCCGGCTTCATTCACTACTGTAATTCTATCCGAATGAATTTGTTTTTGAAAAGCTATCTGTGACGAATTCAAACCAATTTCTTTGAAGAACGCTTCGCGATTTTGTTTAACAGTTTCAATATCATCAGCAACAGTGAGCGACATGTTGAAAAAGTAGGGTGCGGTTCTTTCGAGACCAATCTTTGTGGAGAGACCAAAAATCAATTCCGGGTATTTATTAATAAGTGTGCTTTTTATTATCTGCATAGTTGGATTTTCTGTAATGCATAGTGGCTGTCTCAATAGTAATTTTTCAAAAGTGTATCTGCGGAAATCATTTTCAATCCGTGTTATCTGTGTTCTATTTTCAAAATCAATTACTTTTGAGACAGCGTCAGATTAGATAACTTTCAAACATTCGTCAAGGTCGAACAAAATATCGTCCGGATTTTCCAGTCCAATCGCAAGTCTGATTCCGCCCGGGTCGATTCCGCGTTCTTCCAATTTTTCCGGCGGAACAACAGAGTGAGTCATCGATGCGGGATGCTCAATCAATGTTCTTGTATGACCGAGACTAACGGCAAGCGTCATTGTGTAAGCATGATCGGCTGCGTAATCCATGAAACGTCTTCCGTATTCTTTGCTCTCTGCTGGAGTTCCTCCTTTCAGCACAAAGTAGATCATGCTGCCCGGCGCAAAGTTGCCGTTGAAATCGATCATCTGCTTCTTAGCAATTTCATAATATTTGAAATTCGGCAAGCCGGGATAATTCACAAATGCAATTTTTGGATGAGCATCTAAGAATTCTGCTATGCGTATCGCAGATTTAATTTGATGCCGTTGACGAAGTGCAAGTGTAGGTAAACCATACGTTAAAATTGCCCATGCGCTTTTAGTGTTCAGAACGGCTCCAAAATCTTTGCGGTAGAGCAATATCAGATCACGGAATTTTTTCTTTCCGATTACCACTCCGCCCATGTCAGTACCGAATCCGCCGATGCCTTTTGTTAGAGAGTGAACAACAAAATCGGCGCCAAGTTCAATCGGTCGCTGACAGAAAGGCGTTGCAAAAGTATTATCGATGACAATGTAAATCTTATTCTGTTCGCTTCTGTCTTTGTTAATCTCATCTACAACTTCTCGCACTGCTTTGATATCGATAATCTGAATGTTAGGATTTGCCGGCGACTCAAAATAAATGACTCGCGTCTTTGAAGTTAGAGCTTTGTAAATATTATCCATATTTGTTAAATCGATAGGGACCCATTTAATATTATAACGAGGATACCAATTTGTGAAAAGCGAAAGAGTACATCCGTATAGCGTGTTATGAGTAATTATTTCGTCGCCGGTTGTAGTAAGAACCCCCAGCACCGAAGCAATTGCACCCATTCCAGTTGCAAAACTGACTGCCATCTCGCCCTTTTCAACATAAGCCAAATTTTCTTCGAGCATATCTTTATTTGGTTCACCAAGACGGTCATAAATGAAAATCGGAGCTTGGTTGCCAAACTCTTCCGTATTTGCAAACTGCATAAATCCTTGCGCTCCCCTTTCTACCGAATCGAGTCTGAATGTTGTGGATGATGAAATCGGAGCCGTAACATGATGCGAATAATCCCATTTGTCGCTCACGTCCTTACCGTAAATCAAATGTGTGTCCATCGAGTATTTCGTATCATCCACAGAATTTTTCTTTTTTGTTGTCACATCGTTTGCCACAACTGCCTCCAAATATTTTCTCTTATGCAAAATTACGGAAATGAATGTTGTGATTCTATGAACGAAGTTATCAACGCGCTCAAGATTTGGCTGTTAATCTCTGGTTGGCATGAGATCAATATTCATCTGGTACTCTGAATAGATTAAAAAATCTTTACAATTGGAACATTTATATAGATCGTTTGAATAACTAATTAGAAAGGAAGAAATTTTAGATTATACTAATTATAATTATTTGATATCTATTTATTATAAATCGTTACTTTATCAATCTTAACGAAATAATATATTTTGTATTATTTGCAATATATTTGAAATAAGAATTGAGTAGAATATTTTAAGATGAGTAGGTATTCAATTAAATCACGGTCGGGCATAATATCAGCAACAACTTTGCTGCTGGTTTTGTTATTACTAATAGCAACGAGATATTTCTTTAGGGGCGAAACTGCGACCAGCTATAACCTCACCTCTAAAAATCATTGCGTGAATGCAGATAACTCATCCGACGAATTTAACTTCGCACACCATTTCATTGCGTTGGCAGATCAAACAACTTCTGACGAAGATATTATTGATTACAACGACATTCATAAAGTATATAAGCTGTTTAATACCGCAAATCTTCACAAAACGATTGATTGTTTGGATGTAACGTTGAATTCAGAAAACTTGGAACAATTCAATTGTCTTTCAAATAATTTCACTGCACACGAAAAAACAATCCGACTTAGATCCATTCTTATCTGAGAAATAATTCTCAGGTCAAATCTAACTAACAACATTTAGCAAAATTTTCCGATCAAGGAAAAAACTATAATTCATTTTATTCCAGGAGGAAATAATGAAACCTAACATTGTAATAAAAGTCTCGTTGGTCGCTTTGTTTGCATCAGCGAGTTTGTTAATGGCAAAGGGAGAGAATCATAAATCTGAGACAACTCTATATACCACATATCAGTCGGGAGGTTCAGATTGGGTAGCCCCTAAGTACGTAGAAAAGCTCAAAAATCCTTTAGCCGGAAATGCGAAAGCAACAAAGGATGGCAAAATATTATTCAATACAAATTGCGTGACTTGTCATGGCGATAAGGGTGAAGGCAACGGACCTTCCGCAGCGACACTAAATCCAAAACCAAAAAATCTTACATTAAAACAAGTTCAAGAACAGCCTGATGGTGCGTTATACTGGAAGATAACAACCGGAAAACCGCCCATGCTTTCTTGGCAGCAAACTCTAAATGAAAAGCAGAGATGGTCGTTAGTGAACTACATTCGTGAACTAAGAAAAAAATAAACAAAGGAGTGAATCATGAAAAACAATATTCTTAGCAAGGTAAGTCTTGCCTTAACAATATTTCTTGTTCTTGCATTAACTGCTAATTCTTGGGCAATCCCAAGTTTTGCACGCCAAACAGGAATGTCTTGTAATACATGTCATACTATTTTTCCAGAGCTAACCGCCTTTGGACGACAATTTAAACTGAACGGTTACACTATGGTTGGTATTCCAACCGTGCAGGCAGTGGCACCGGCAGACAGCGATAATACAATTCTGAATCTCGTGAAAACTTCACCTTTCTCGGCAATGCTTCAAGCATCATATACATACAAAAGCAAAGAGCAGCCTGGAACACAGAACGATAATTTTTCGTTTCCGCAACAGCTCAGTCTATTTGTTGCCGGTTCGCTTACGCCAAAGATAGGCGCATTCATCCAAATGACTTACAGCGATCAAGATGGAAAATTCAGTTTGGATAATACCGACATACGATATGCAGATCAAACCGAATTGGCAGAGCAGCCGTTTACTTACGGTGTAACCTTAAATAACAATCCGTCCGTTCAAGATTTATGGAACAGCATACCTGCATGGAGACAACCGTACGCAGCATCTTCAACTTCTCCAACTCCATCGGCTGCAACATTGATTGAAGGCGGCTTGGCGCAAAGCGTTGCCGGTATCGGTATATATAGCTTGTGGAACAATCTTCTTTACACTGAAATAAGTTTATATAAGTCTGCACAACAAGGAAGTCCTAATCCCCCAGACAGCACTTCAGCAGGAGTATTGAAATCATTAGCTCCATACTGGCGTGTCGCTTTACAAAAACAGTTTGATGATTTTTATTTGGAACTCGGTACGTTTGGAATTTCTGCAACGATGTATCCCAAAGGTATTGCCGGCTTGACCGATCAGTATTCGGATCTAGGTTTCGATGTAAACATTGAAAAAGCTGTTGGTGATAATATGTTTACCGCACATGGCTCTTATATTCATGAATCCCGCACTTTGGATGCATCGGTTGCAAACGGAAATGCATTCAACAGTTCTGGAAAACTAAACTCGTTTCAAGTTGTTGGAAATTATTATTTGCATTCACAAATTGGATTCTCGCTTGGCTACTTTGATCTGAGCGGCGACGGCGATGCAATTTTATATGCGCCTGCCGGAGTTACTGGAAGTTTGAAAGGACTGCCGGACAGCAACGGATTTATCGCCGAATTTAATTACCTACCATGGCTTAATACGAAATTAACTCTTCAATATGTTGCTTATAATAAATTTAACGGTGACAGCACAAACTATGATGGTGCAGGAAGGAATGCTTCAGACAATAATACGCTGTATGTTTTATGCTGGGTTGCATTCTAAAAGAATGGCGCTAAAATAAGAATAACAAAAACCTTCGAGGTTCTTAGTAAACCTCGAAGGTTTTCTTATAACAAATTATTTTTGTTAAGCCATTCATCGTTATAGATGGTAGAAAAATATTTGTAGCCGCTATCGCAAATGATAGTAACTATATTCGCTTCACGATCAATTTGTTTGGCAATCTGAACAGCACCCCAAATGTTTGCACCGCTTGAACCGCCAGAAATAATTCCTTCCTCGAACGCTAATTTCTTTGTCCATCCGAATGCTTTTTTGTCTTCCACCTTCAGCATTTCATCCATCATTTCAAGTTGAGCGGTTTTGATTAGAAACTCATCACCCATCCCTTCGACCAAATAATGGGAAGGCTTAATCATCTTCTTGTATTTGTACCAATCATAAAAAATTGAGCCGACTGGATCCAACCCTATCAACTTTATGTTTGGATTTTTTTCTTTCAAATATTTTCCGGCGCCGAACAAAGTTCCGCCCGTTCCAACGGCGGAAACAAAATAATCTAACTTGCCTTCCATCTGTTCCCAAATTTCCGGTCCGGTGCTCATGTAGTGCGATTCATTGTTATCAAGATTGTTATGCTGATCGATGTAATAGAGCGAGTCATCATTCTTGGCAAGATTCACCGCATATTGGTTATAAGATTCGGGATGTTCCGGAGGCAGACTCGCGTCAACTTTTATGACATCTACGCCAAGCACTTCAAGCATTTTTATTTTTTCTTTGCTCGTTGTATTGCGGATAACAATTTTTAGTTTGTAACCTTTCTGTCGGCATATAATTGCCAGACCCATAGCCGTGTTGCCGGAAGAATTCTCGATAATTGTGTCGCCGGGTTTTATCTTTCCTTCGCGTTCTGCTTTCTCAATCATGTACTTTGCAATTCTGTCTTTGATGCTTCCGCCGGGATTAGTGTACTCCAGCTTCGCCCAAATGTTCGATTTAAGTCCTTTCGATATGTTGCCCAGTTTTACAATCGGCGTTCTGCCAATTGCGTCCATTACACTTTCGTAACGATTGTTTCTCATTTTAATTCCATTATTTGATTAAAGAGTAACCTCTTAAAAATTCCTCAGCCGTCATCCGCTTTCGTCCTTCTGACTGAAGCTCCAGTATTTGTAGTGTCCCGTTGCCCGTTGTGATAAAGATTTCTTTTTTTGATTGATAAATTTTTAAATGCAATTGAGAATTGTGAACCTGTCTGCCGACATGCAAGATTGAGAATTGCGAATTATCAATTGGCAATTTGCCATTCTCAATTAGTTTTGTTTTGAATACTTTATAAACTTTGTCTTTATACATAAAAAACGCGCCGGGATACGGCGACAATCCTCTGACAAGATTATGGATTTCCGCAGCGTTTTTAATCCAGTCAATACGACAAATTTCTTTCGTGATTTTCGGCGCGGGAGAAGCTTCTTGATCGTTTTGTTTTGCGAGACGGTAAGAACCATTTGCAATCAGTTCAACAGTTTCTAAAACCGCTTCGGCGCCAAGTATCATAAGTTTATCGTGCAGCGAACCGAAATCATCGTCGGGATCAATTTCAATTTTCTTCTGAAGAATAATATTACCGGTGTCAACTTTATCTTCAAGGAAAAAAGTTGTAACCCCGGTTTCCGTTTCACCATTAATAA
Organism: Bacteroidota bacterium; assembly: GCA_021820065.1. Lineage (GTDB taxonomy): Bacteria > Bacteroidota > Ignavibacteria > Ignavibacteriales > Melioribacteraceae > Fen-1258. The sequence goes on from JAKAEE010000065.1 coordinate 9,967, forward strand.
GCGTCCATTGAATCGGCGCTGCGCCGCGGTATTTCGGTAATAGTGAACCATGTAGATTGAAAGAACCTCTCTTCGGAATCGAATAAACTTCTTTAGGCAAAATTCTGAACGCAACCACAACGAACAGATCGGGATCTAGCTCATTCAGTCTATCAATGAATTGTTGATCTTTCAACGAAACCGGTGTTAGCACTTCCAACTTATTCTGAATTGCGAATTCTTTGACGGGTGTAAACGAAACTTCCCTTCCTCTTCCCCGTTCTTTATCGGGAGCGGAAACGACCGCCGCAATCGAGTGATTGCTTTCAAGAAGTTTCTTGAGCGAGGGTATAGCAAAATCGGGAGTTCCCATGAAGACGATTTTCATCTATGACTCCGCTCAAAAATTGTGGTGAGAGATTTTGTAGTTGCTAACCTTCCGTGATTGGATAATCAATTTCGATATCTCGATACATGATTCTAGTAAGTTCTTGTTTCAGCTTGTTCTTCAAATCTTCATCAACGCGATCCGGAATCATTTTCCCAAGCAAGTGATCGTACTCATGAAGAATTACGCGCGCAAAAAATTCATCCGCATCAAGTTCATTTTCTTTTTCGTCGGTATCAAGATAACGGATTTTAATTTGTGCGGGGCGTTCAACCTCAGCCCGAAGATTCGGCAGACTTAAACAACCTTCCTCCAGTTTCACCAATTCATCAGACTCATTTACAATTTTCGGATTGATCATTATAACAGGTTTGAATTTTTCGTATCCTTCAACGCCTTTCAGATCAATCACAAAAACCGATTCTCGATAGCCAAGCTGGTTTGCTGCAATGCCGACACCATTTGCATTCCTCATCGTATCAAGCATATTCTTAATTTTTTCGATGAGCGAATCATCTACGGCGCTGACCGGTTTGGCTTTCTGCCGTAAAATTTTATCTCCGTAAACTGTAATTGGTACTATTGCCATTATGTATAACTAAGCATCGACCTTTACAACGTCTGCGCTTAAATCCTTAAATAAATTAACTTCGGTTGAACAAAAAAGCATTCTAACAAACAGCCGAAAGATAATTAACATTTGCTGAAGAAAAAAGGTGAGTACCATAAAATAGAGCGGCGTTCTCGGAATAACTTTATCAATTATGTTGTAAACAACAACACCTAACGCGCCAATTACCGCCACGATTAGAAAGACGAAAAAAACCTTATTGAAATTATTTTTTAGGAATATAAGTGTAAGGTATAATTCTTTCAGAATGTCTGTTTTATCTTTAACGGCAAGTGAAACCTTCGTGTAATCCGAAATCAGCGTAACCACGCCGATAAAGAATACGAGGAAGATGTAGCGCAGTGCTTTCAGAATAAAATCTAGAAAAACATTTTCCGAATTTTTAAAAATCAGCGTGATCAGATCACCGAGATAGTCTGTAGTGATAAAAGCGAATGCAAAAAGCAGAACCGTGATCAAAAGAATCTTAACGAAGCGGGAGAAATATTTCACTCCTCCGTAAAAGAAATCTACCGTGTGATTCTTTTCCGGGGTATTAAAAACGGCAATCAATCCGCCCAAGAAAAAAGTTTGGATCAAAGTGTAAACGCCAACGACAAAATAAATATTCAATGGAATCTGACTGAATTGAACTTCATAAAGATTTCTGAGTTGGATGTACCACAGATAATCGAATCCGTGCGTAAGCCGGTTACTAATCATCGACCTACTAAGATCATCCATCAAAACGCTGAAGATCGGTCCGGTAAGCACCAAAGCAGAAACCGCATTGAACGCCCAGAAAAGTGTAATGAACTTCTTGTTATGGAAAACTGTGCGTATCCCGTGAAGCAGTATTTGTTTTATCGCCGACATCAGCCGATGCTTCCTATAATCATTAGCGCATTTTGAATCCAGAAAAACCATCGCATCGAAATCGAAAGCGAGGCGCCTATCTGTTCATGCGTGGTGTAAGAGTTATTTGCAAAATTTATATCCAGCAAATTTTTTCTGAACGGATCGATCTCGGCGCCAATCACTTCGCTGGTCGTGTGAAACCGCATAATGTACCAGAGGTCTTTACCGTCCCACTTTTGATAAAGCGTATCCTTATCGGTGTAAAGTGCAACATCGTTTTTAAAAACACCGTCAGCCAGTCTTTCGAGCATTACGTCGTAATCGTTTGTTCCTACTTTTCTAATCCAGGCAACTTTATAATCAAAAACTTTTGCAGAGCGGTAGAATTCATCAAAGAACCAATTCATATCTTCGTTGGAATTTTTCTGAACAACGGAAATAAAATCTTTTGCCGTCGGATGATGATACTTGAATTCGTCGTAATAATCTTTCAGAATCTTCATCATCTTCTCGCGCCCTAAATATCTTTCAAGAGTATGCAGCATCAATTCCGGTTTGTTGTATGAATTGACAACATAAGAAAGTCGGGTTGGAAGTTTGTATGATGTATCTGCTATCGTCCCAATTCTTAAATTTTTGTAATAGCTGTTTACGCTTCTCGCGCCTTCAGGTACTTGAATTTGCGCTAGCGTGTAGAGCAACGGAATATCTTTGTATGACAAGAAATTCATTCCGTAAACCGGCACGTAAGAAGCAACTTTGAAATTTTCATAAATGTCAGGGTAATATTTATACATAATTTTTGTTGCGATGTATGACGCGAATCCTTCGTCGAGCCAGGCTTCGTAAACTTCGTTATTAGCTAATAGCCCTTGATAAAATTGGTGGGAGAATTCATGAGCGACCAAATATTCCGGCCAGCCGGTTCCTTTTGGAGAAAAAAGTTCTGCGCTCACGGTAAAGAGTGTCGGGTATTCCATTCCGCCGACAGCCGATGTACGCGGTACATCCACAAGCGTAATATTTTGATAAGGATAGATACCGATGTTATCCTCAAAAAATCTCAGACAATTTTTTACCGCTTCAAAATATCTTGAAAAATATTTCTCCCGTTCCGGTTGAACGAAAGCTTTGATTGCTATTTGAGATCCGTCATTGCGTGTGTAAACTTCGCTGCGATGGAGGATATCATCGCTTGCAAGCCAGACAAAATCATGAACACCAGATTGAATAAAACGGAATACTGCCGATTGACCAATGATCGAATTTTCCGTTTCAACACCGGTCGCGGCAACAATATAATTTTTCGGCACCTTTATGTGCACAGAATATTTTCCAAAATCTGAAAAAAAGTTTAAGTAAGGGTGATATTGACTGCATATCCATTTTCCGTTTTCGAAGACACCAACTTTCGGAAACCACTGCGAGACAAAAAAGAAATTTCGTCCGGATGCGTAACCGAGTCTCTTTACAGAAAGCGGAATCTTCATTGCGTACTCGAAATAAATTCTCACGCTGTCGCCCGGCAAAACTGGCTTGTTCAACAAAACTTTTGCTACAGTGCTGTCGTAAGGATCGGCAACTTCGGGTTGGAAATAAATCAGATGTGAGTCTTGTCCGTTAACTTTGAAAACTTTAACGTCGGTCCCGGTTTTCGTTTCTGAATTTAAAAGATATGCTTGAGCGAACAGCGTTTTGTTATTCTTGTAACCGTTCGCATAAAAATGAAATTGAATTTCGTTCGCCGGTTCCTTCGTTCTATTGATCCATGTAACGTTTTCTTTTGCATAAATGGTTTTGGTTTCGGCGTTCAGCTCAACATCAATATTGTAATTTGCGATTGCTTGAACTTTGCTTTCCTCTGTTTTTAATATGCCGCCGGAATATTTGGAAGCGTCGTGAAATTTTTGGTTTTGGAATGAAGTTACTTCTTCTTGACCGAAATAAAGAATCCCCGCTAAAATTATAAGTAGTAAAAAAGTTGGGTATCGTTTCATGCTGATGAAAGTTAAAGAGAAGCATGGTCTAATTCAATTTTGATTATAAAAAAATCCCGCCGAGGCGGGATTTTGTTTAACTTCTATTTACAGAGAATCATTTGATCTCAATGGATTTCGGTTTCACTCTTTCGTGTTTCGGGAGCTTAACGGAAAGAATGCCGTTTTCCAACTTAGCATCAATTTTCTGTTCGTCAATGCTTTCGGAAATTTTGAACCGGCGGTAATAGTTCCCCTCTTCGATCTCGTTGAGAACATATTTCCGATTTTTCGTTTCGTCAACATTCACTCTTCCCATTATCACAAGAAAACCTTCCTCGAGTTTTATTTTAACATTCTCTTTTGAGACGCCGGGAATGTTCGCAGTTAAATAGTATTCATCTGCTGTTTCGTAAATATCAACTAAAGGAGCGACCCAAGGTTCGTTCTCCAATGCTTCGTCCCAGCTTTTTTTATCTTTTACTTCTACCATTTCTTTACTATCGGTCATTTTAACCTCCTATTTATTTTTAGAATTAATTTGTTTACAAAACTCAGCCTTAATCTCCCCATCGAGGAGAAATAAAGGGGCTATTTTTTGTCATCATCAACAACTTCGTATGATGCGTCCTGAACATCCCGGTCGTCTTTTTTCTCAGACGCTTGTTGCTGCTGTTGACCGGCTTGCTGTTGTTGTTCCGCAAACGGTTCGCCTTGCTGTGGACCGCCAGTCGGACCTTGCTGCTGATACAATGTCTGCGATATCTCGTTCCATGCTTTCGTCAAACTTTCCGTAGCAGATTTAATCTTTTCATTATCATTCGAAGCGATTGCGTCCTCAACTTTTTTGATTTCGCTTTCCAATCT